>JAIEBL010000393.1 GCA_029069015.1 Clostridiales bacterium | reverse complement strand
TCCCTGTACCGAGGCGGCAAGGTCCATCACGATTTTGGGAACGCCCGAGCTCTCGGAAGAATTTCCGTATGATGATACGGTCATAAAATCAAGCTGTACGGGCGTCTGCATGGCGCGCACCACGTCGCAGAAGAAAAATACGCTGCCCTTTAAAACGCTGATCGCCAAGGGGGGAGTGCTTTCGTTTTTGAATTTTTCGTCGAGCCACGCCGCCGCTTCTTTGACCTTTTCGGCAATGCGCTCTTCGCTTAAAACGATGCTTTCCAAATCTTTGTTCATTTGTTTTTTCCTCACTTGTTCATTTGTGAATTTATGAATATAACCAAAAAAAGAGGGCATTAGCCCTCTAATTTATCGTATTCTTCGTCCGAAACGGGTTCGCACCATTCCGTTTTGCCGTTTTCGGCGGGTACTTCGACGGCAAGGTGCTGGAACCAGCTATCTTTTTTGGCGCCGTGCCAGTGCTTTACGCCTGCGGGAATATTCACGACGTCGCCCGCTTTCAGGGCGCGGGGAGCCTTTCCATACTCCTGATACCAGCCTTCACCCGCCGTTACGATCAGAATTTGTCCGCCGCTCTTGTCGGCATGGTGAATGTGCCAGTTGTTGCGGCAGCGCGGCTCGAACGTAACGTTTGCGATTCCGACTTGCTCCGTCGAGAGCATCTTCAAATAGCTCTGCCCGATAAAATATTTTGCATACGCGTCGTTCTTCTCTCCCACGGGGAAGACGCTTAAAGTATTTATGCCCATTACTGTCTTGTCGCCTCTTCGATGCTGTGCAGCACGTTGAGCGTGCGGGGATAGCCGATGTAGGGCAGGCAGGAGGAAACGATCTTAATGAGCAGGGTCTTGCTGTTGCCGATCCGCATATTCGTCTTTGCGTGCGAAATAAGCTGGGGCTCGCAGCCGCTTTGCGCGGCGAGGAAGCAGAAGGTGATGATTTCGCGCTGTCTTAGATTGAGTCCTTTGCGGGTGTAATAGTCGCCGAAGCAGTTTTCCACGAGCCAGCGGTTGATGTGCTGAACGTCTTCTTTGCCCGAAAAGGCGAAGCCGCGCATTCCTTCGCCGAACGCCTCGATTTGTACGGCTTCACCCTTTTCAAGACGGTTTGCCTTCGTGGTCGTCGCCTGTTTTTCAAGCGGAAGGGGAATGCCGAGCTCCGTAAAGACTTCGTTCGTAGCGAGCAGGAAGGGGTACACCCTGCCCATGCCGAGATAGGCAACCGCCTGATAGACAATTTCCTTTACCTCTACGGGAGTCACACCGAAGTTCATCGCGGCGGGTACCATGATGCGGTAGTGGTAGCTTCCTTGACAGACTATTGGCGTTGCAAGGAGCGCGATGCAG
>JAIEBL010000392.1 GCA_029069015.1 Clostridiales bacterium | reverse complement strand
TAAGTTGCAGTTTTTCTTCGGCTACAATCGATGTCTGAACTTCTTCGTCGAGAAGCGTCATGATGACTTCCCCCGCGCGCGCCTTGTTCTTGCAGGATTTGCTTACCGCATAACCTGCCGACGTGATGATGCCGTACCATTTGTCGGTATCTACCGTCGCATCGGCTACGGGGGCGAACTCACCGCTCGCATCGGCTACGGGCCAAGGCATAATATCCCATTGATTTTTACCGAGGGTGTCGTCATAGTTCTTGATATCGAACGAGTTTACACCGCCGTAGAAGCATACGTTTCTTTCACCGGTGAAGGTGTCGAACGTAGCGCCTTGGTAGTTTGCCGCGCCTTCGTCTACAAGAGCAGCCAGATATTTACCGGCTTTCTGGAACGCTTCCGACTGCACGTTAACGGTCTGCAGATCGTTCGAGAGAAGCGTGCCGCCGAAGCTCCACATCAGAAGCTCGTAGCTGGGGAAATCACAACCGTAAATTTTGCCGGCGGTGAGCTGATCGGTTTCTTTGTCCAACGCCTTACCGTTCGCGGCAAGCACCGCTGCCATGGTCTTATATTGCGACCAGGTGTAGTTCTCGTTTTCCCAATCCATTTCCCAAGGCAGTTTGATCTCGCCGCCATCGAAATGCGGCATTGCCGCTTTTTCTGCAGCGTGCTCGGGCGCATTGTAATAGTTGTAAAGCACCGAACGGTTTGCGTTGATCAGCTTTTTATTGTAGCCGAGCTGTTGCACCGAAAGGTCTTTGGGGATCGCGTACGTGCCGCCCTGACCCCAGGTCTTGCTCGACGGATCGTACTTATACATATCTTTCGCGCTGTCATATACCTTGTCAAGCGTTTCCGAGTATGCTGCAAGTTCGCTCGAAATGTCGGCTACCAAACCGTCTTTAATGAACGAGCGGATATCGGAAGGACGAACGTAGAAAATATCCGGCGTTTTGCCCTTGTTGATCTCGTTACGAAGCAAACGGTAGTAGTTTGCCGACGCCTGACCGGTATAACCGATCGAGAAGCCCTTTTCGCTGGCTACGCTTTCGAAGTGTTTCTTATAGAACGCATTTTCAATGCTGTTGGCCATAAGGAACACGGTGACGTCCGACTTTTTAGTGCACGCCGTCATGGAAGGTACTACGCCGAGGCAAAGCATCAACGAGAGTACCAAGGTGATAATCTTCTTTTTCATCATTCTTCCTCCAAATGAATTTTTTTGCATTTTTATCTATCTTCACGGCAGCACCGCCGCCGATTAGGTAGCCGTTTTTAATTTGGCTTTTGTATTCTGTCATTTCGAGCGAAGCGACTTTTCGCCGCGTAGTCGAGAAATCTCTCATTACGAGACCTCTCCGCTCCGTTCGCTTACGCTTCACTTCGGTCGAGGTGACAGAGGATACATGTGGATTTAATAATTACGCTCGGTGATTTCGATTTTCTCGATCGAGGGTTTATCCCCAACGCACTCGAGGAGAAGCGTCACCGTGCCGTCGCCCATGTATTCGACGGGCAAGTAGAACATATCACGTTCGCTGCCCGCCATCTGCGGCGCGCCTTCCCACTCGCCGATCATGCGCGCAAGTACGCGTCCGCCCGCCATAACCGTGGCTTTGCAGTCTTTGAGCGTCAACGTCACGTAGCTGTCTTTGCGGTTCTTTACTTTAAAGCCCGAAAGCGCTACCGAACCTGCTTTGAGCGTGACCTTTTCGCCCTTTTCGGGATACGTGAGTGCGCCGAACGCAACGTCTTTTGCAATGCGCATGCTCGTCTGCACCTTAGAGAGCTGCAATAATCTGAGAGCCCCTACGCTCTCCGCCCAATTCCGCTTGCGGTATTGGATCGTGACCGTGACCGTCTTACCTTTCGGGCACGCCGCCGTCAGATCGATGTAGCCGTACGGAACGCCACCCAAAGATTTGCCGTTCACGAATACGCAAACTTCGTTCTCGCCGCCCACCGCCAAGTAGAGCTTGTCGTGCGTGCGCGCCGTTTCGAAGCTGTATGCGCACAGCGTGGGGATGCGGGTCGTATTCCACTTATCGTTGGAAATCATCGTTTGCGGGTCTGCGTGACGGTCGCCGTCGTATACCCCGAATTCTTTGGGAACGGTGAACCGCATCTGCCGAAGCTTATAGTCGCTCTCGATCGCGTAGATGCCCGCTATACCCTTGCGGCAGGCAAGCATCATGCTCGGAAGCCGCGAGTCGTCGAAGTTCGTATTGCCCCATTTTTCCGCAACGAATTTGTATTCGCCCGTTTTGCTCTCGGGGTATTCCATGCACGTGCCGCCGTTGACTTTCGTCCCTGCGTAGTTCCCGTCGATATACGCCGTGATGACGTCGGACGCGTCTTCGAGGAAAACCTTTTTGCCCGCGGGAACTTTTGCGGTATATTCGCCGTAGCCGCGGTAGCAACCCGCCGCGTCGAGCGGTCTTGCCTCGCCGCTTACCTTCGAGAAAGGAATTTCGCCTTTCACCGGAGAGAGTGCGGGAACTTTATAAATAGTATGGTCTTTAATAAAGCGCGGTTTGCCGTCTGCCATGCGTTTTGCCGCTTCTTCGTTGGTGACGAATTCGATTTTCACGCCGTCCACTTCGCCGTTTTTCGTCAGCTTCTTGCCGTTTATTTCGGCGTACGGCTCGCAATCGGTGTGGAATACG
>JAIEBL010000391.1 GCA_029069015.1 Clostridiales bacterium | reverse complement strand
GCGTTGCCGTTAAAGCCCCCGGCTTCGGCGACCGCAGAAAGGAAATGCTCAAAGACATTGCAATCTTGACGGGCGGCACGGTCATCAGCGAAGAAACGGGACTCGAACTCAAAGACGCGACGGTGGAAATGCTCGGCAGAGCCAAGCAGGTCAAGGTAGACAAAGAAAACACCACCATCGTGGAAGGTGCAGGCAGTGCCGAAGACATCAAGGCACGCATCAAATCGATCCGTGCGCAAATGGACGTTACCACCTCGGACTACGACAAAGAAAAGCTGGCAGAGCGCTTGGCTAAGCTTGCGGGCGGCGTTGCCGTCATCAACGTAGGCGCGGCGACCGAAGTGGAAATGAAAGACAAAAAGCTTCGCATCGAAGACGCACTCGCAGCAACCCGTGCAGCCGTGGAAGAAGGCATGGTTCCCGGCGGCGGCGTAGCGCTCTTAAGCTCGATCCCCGCCATACAAAAGCACGTAGCCGAACTTTCGGGCGACGAGAAGACGGGCGCGCAAATCGTGCTCCGTGCGCTCGAAGAACCCATCCGTCAGATCGCACTCAACGCGGGCGTAGACGGCGGCGTGGTTGTGAACAATATTCTCAGCTCCAAAAAGGCACATTACGGCTACGACGCACTCCGTGACGAGTACGGCGATATGGTCGCTAAGGGCATCATCGACCCCACCAAGGTTACGCGCTCGGCGCTTCAGAACGCGGCAAGCCTTGCAGGTACCTTCCTCACCACCGAAAGCATCGTTGCCGATCTTCCCGAACCCGAGCCGGCAGCACCCGCGGGCGGCGGCATGGGCGGCATGTACTAAGCAAAGCCGATAAAAACCAAATACTTCCTACGATAAAAAAAGCCGTACCCGTATATTTTTACGCGGTGCGGCTTATTCTATTGTTACAAGGAAGTCGAGCGAACGAACGTATTTCGACACTGACGACAAAGCGATCCGCCCTCTTTTGCAACTGCAAAATACAAGGCGCCGCATAATTTTCGTACGCCACGGCGCCTTGTATAAATAGAC
>JAIEBL010000390.1 GCA_029069015.1 Clostridiales bacterium | reverse complement strand
GTTAAGAAAACAGTACGGTGTACTGTTTTTAGCGAGCGGACGAGCGGCTTTACCGCGAAGTCGGCGGATTGCGTAGCAATACGAACCGCCTTCTCCGCCAAAAGCACCCCTTGCGGGTGCTTTCTTATTACTGTATAATGTATAAATTACTGTATAATGTATAAATCCGGAAGCCGTACGTGTAAAAACGTGCGGTTTTTTATGTCGGAATGGGGGGGATCGGATTTTAGGATGCGTCGGTGGTGAAGCGGTGGTAGTAGCGGTAGAAGGAGGAGGGTTTCATGCCGGATAGAGCAAGGGCTTCGGACAGGGGGATTTTGCGTTGTAGGTATTGCTTAGCGATGTCGGGGAAGTTTTTCGGGCAGGCAGTTTTGGGTCTGCCGAACTTGACGCCGCGCGCTTTGGCGGCTCTGATGCCTTCGGCTTGGCGCGTGCGGATCGTTGCGCGCTCGTTTTCCGCAACGAACGACAGCAGTTGCAGAACGATGTCCGCAATCAGCTTGCCGATTAGGTTATGCTCGTGGTATCGCGTATCCAATAGGGGCATATCCAACACGTAAATATCCGCGCCGATATCTTTGGTGATGCGCTTCCATTCGCAAAGAATACAATCGTAGTTTCTTCCCAAGCGGTCGATCGACTTGATAACGACCAAGTCGCCCGCGCGGAGCCTGGTCATAAGTTTTTTGTAATCGCGGCGTTCGAAATCGGTGCCCGATTTTTTGTCGTAGAAAATTCGGTCGAATTTTATCCCGCAGCCGTCGAACGCGGCGAACTGCCGTTCAAGATTTTGGTCCTTGCTCGACACCCTCGCATAGCCGTAATTCATGAGTACCACCTTTTGCGCCCGCGCGCAGAGAATATTTAACCGTATCGTCTCTTAACGATATTATAATAAAAACCCGCACGCCAAGCAAAAAAATCTTCCAAAAATCTATACTTTTTTACAAACCCCTCTTGACAAGCGAAATTTGCGGTGTTATACTGTGCTTGTATTTGTAGTGTTATACTATTTTAATAGCGGAAATGCATGAGAGCGGTTATGACCGATTTCTTCCAAAAAGTATAGGTTTTTGAAAGAAATGCATAGGGAAAGCTCTTTTCGTTTAGCCGCTTAGTTAAACAGTTAACCTACGGGTGGCAGGTTTGCCGAGAGAATGGTGTTAGCGAAAAAATTAAAAGGTATTTTGATTTTTTCTTTTAACATAAAAAATTCCAAAGGGAGAAAAGAGTATGAAAAAGAAGAATGTGGTGGCGGCGCTGGCGCTGTCCGCAATGTTGGCAGTAGGTAGCGGCGCGCTCATCGGTTGCGGCGACAAGCACGAACACACGTACTCCGCAGACTGGACTTACGACGGAACGAGCCATTGGCACGTAGCAACTTGCGACGATCTTAAAGAAGGCGACAAGGATTACAAGAGCGGTGTTGCCATTCACGTATGGGGCGAAGACGATAAGTGTACCGTCTGCACCGCCGTAAAGCCCGCCGTCGAATATACCATAACGCTCAACAAGGGCGAAGGTACGCTTACGGAAACCACGCTTCAAACCACGAACGGTAAGGTTACGCTTCCCACACCCACCGCGCCCGCGAACAAATGGTTCAAAGGCTGGTATACCGCCGAGACGGGCGGCGAGCAGGTAACTTCCGACACCGTGTTCGAAGCCGATACCCCCGTTTACGCACGCTACGTAGCCGAAGTTACGATTACGCTTTCGGCGGGTGACAAAGGTGCATTTGCCGCGGGCGCAGTTACAACGTATCAAACGCTCAATGGCAAATTGCAGGTAAGCGAAAGCGACTTACCGATTGTAAATTCCACCGACGATGACTACGATTTCTACGGCTGGCTTAACGGCGAGAACGATTTGGACGTGGAAAACGACGTGTTCGAAGCGGCTACCACGATCACCGCGAAGAGCGCGCAAAAAGACGGCTTCTGGAGCGAGGACGGCACCGAGCGCCTTGCCGAATTGACGCTCAATAC
>JAIEBL010000039.1 GCA_029069015.1 Clostridiales bacterium | reverse complement strand
CGTAGCCACAACGCAGATCTACACCGAAGTCACAACCCAACGCAAAAAGCAAGTACTGAACAAATTCAATTACAGAAACAAGCTATAAAAGTATACTTACTTTTGGATTATTTGCGATTTAACTTTTTGAATAAACGCATTATATTCCTCGGAATCCCGCATAATGCGTTTACCCTGCCAATATAAGTCCTTGCGCTTGTCGCCCCCTTTACCGACAGAGCAGGCAATAGCGTGAGCGGCGTCTGTGCCGCAAACTTCTCTTTGCCGTATTATATTTTTGTAATTCAACGAGGCGATAAAGCTGTCGTAGCTTTTGCAATATACACCGTCGATATAAAAATCGCAATCAGACGCACTGTTTTCTTCCTGCGTACGCTCGCTTGCCGGAACGGTTTCTTGCACGTTCTCCGACACCGTCATATCAACTGCTACCGCCGCCGCACGCTCACCTGATACCACCGGCCTTTTACGTTTTCTTATCAATATCAGCGAAACACCCGATGCCGATGCGAACAACAATATGCCCAAAACTATCCATAGAATAAACAAATAGGATTCTTGGTAGGTAAGATAAAATACGCCTTCCAAATTGTCCGTTTCGAATTCGATAAAACCGTCCACTATTTTAAAATCGACTACGGACGCTATGCCGTTGTGTTCCGTATGTAATTTTATTCGCTTGTTGCCGATCAACTCACTATCTAACGGAATTCTAATAGTAAATCGCCCCTCGCTTGAAACGATATCCCCGTTCCTTAAAAACCCGATGCGATACGCCGCAACCGTTTTCGCATGCGCAAACTTTTTGTTCGGTTCAAAAGAATCTACGTGCAGTTCCGCACCATATTCTACGTTGCCTTCCAATACGCCGACTTCGAACCCGTCCGAAAAATACGCGTTCGGACAAATGGTAAGCACGGCAGTTATCGGCTCTACATATAAGTAACGGTCTTCCTTAATCGCAAAGCTTGCCGTAACGATATATTGCCCAACGTCCGTTCGGCTGTTCCCGCTATAACTAACGGTGATATCGGCAGGCAACTCGCCTTCTATATAAAGCGACTTTTCGGTCCCGTCAAATATAAAGGACTTTGACGAAAACGTGATCGAATCGATATCAAATATGCCTTGCTTGATTTCATATACACAGGATACCCGCTCGCAGGCGTAATTCGTGCCGCTCTCTTTATCCGACAACTCCGCATAAACAGTATGCTCGCCGATGTCGATATTGTTTTCATACCCATAATATTCGAATACGACCGAATCGCCGAACGCAAGCCCGACGACGTCTTCTATTTTGGGATACTGACACTTTCCCGTATAGTTAAAAATCGCGAATCCGAAATTTGCCCGTATAGGTTTAGGGGCAATTGCGTATTCCTTGGTCGCGTGTAAAACATAGTTCGTATCGCGCGAAGATACGGCAACCGTGACTTTATATCCTTTACCCGCATCGATATTTCCGGTGTAACCGCTATATACCAATTCTACACGATCGTCGTTAACCAGTCCGTCGCATATTTGCGCCATCGGATATTGCGCTTTCTTATTGTAAATAAGCGCCTCTTCGTCCCAATGCACGCTCAGTTTTCGCGGCGAAATCGAATATTTGTGCGATTGAGGCGCAAGATAGTAATTTTCATTTATGCCGCCGTGCGCCAATACCGCGGTGACTTTATGCCGCCCTACGTTTATCCCGCCGTCAACCGAATAATCGAATTCTACGTCGTCACCGGGCACGACCCCGTTTGCCTTGGCAACCACGGGATGCAGGACGCGTCCATCGTAGATCAACTCGTGATCGTCCCATTCGATATCGATAGGCTTCTTGGTAATCTCGAATTCTTTTACAGACTCTCCGAAATAATAGTTCGTCAAAGTAACTTTAACGCTTGCCGTCCCTGCGTTAACGTTATCCGTATATTCGCAAACGTAGTCGTTGGTTTCGGTTAAACGCTCTTGCCCCAGCCATACGTCGGATTTATGTTCCGTCCCGTCATATTCACAGCTTATCAGCCCCAATCGCACTTCCGCCGCCCGACGTGATATGCGCGCGCTTTCCCTTGAATAATTTCCGACAGCCTCTGTCGCCGAACCGTAAAAACACACCAGTTCGGGATAGTAACAGCAATCATCGTCATAGTCACGCTTCATCCAGACCGCGCTCGATCCGTCAACGATATACCCAAGCTTATTCTCGTCTTGCAGCGTATCTACCGACGCCATCTCAAAATCCCGCAAACCGTCGCACAACGGATAACTTTCGTTCCGCCCGGTTACATGCCCGATAAATTTATCGGTACTGAAAAAGCATTTCTCGATTACGCTTTCGGGCGCATTATAACCGCAGATCCCGCCCTTTGTGTTTTTAGCCGTCGGCGTCCCTGCGTTGTAGCAACTTTTCAATTCTCCCTCGTTGCTGCCGCACACGCCGCCCGCCATATTATCTGCCGCAGAGACGGACGCCGTATTGTACGAATAGCGGATGCTTCCCGTATTGGAACCCGAAATGCCGCCGATCGTTGCGTAGCCTTTTATAGGGGCGTTATTAAAACACTGTTCGATTCTTCCGTCGTTATGACCGCTTATTCCGCCCACGCTGTAATAGTCCGACACAACGTCCCCGACGTTAAAACAACCTACGACCTGCCCGTCTTCTCCGTTGATCCCGACAATACCACCACTGTTCAGACCGTGTGAAACGATATTTCCGACGTTAAACGAGTTCCCGATGAGCCCTCTGTTATAACCGCAAATACCGCCGATATCGATGGACGACATATCGTCGCTCGAAACAACGGTTGCGCCGCTTTGACAATTTGTAATTTCCCCGTAATTCAAGCCCGAAATGCCGCCGATTTCGGCAAATCCCTCTACCGTCCCGAATACGGCAAGCCCGTCGACTTTCGCAGAGGAAGAAAGTACGCCGAACAATCCGACGTAACTAAGCTCAAAATTGCCGATGGTAAGTCCCGTAACAGACTTTCCGTTCCCGTCAACGATGCCTTTAAACGGATACGTAAAATCCCCGATGGGCTCAAATGCAATCCCCGTAAGATCGATATCTTCATCGAATCGAAAATAGTAATTAAAATACCCGTCGGGCGCAACGTGCGTGTTGACGTCGTTTAAAAGTTCAAGCAGATCATCCGACGTCGCAATGATATACGGCGATTCTTGCTTCCCGTTGCCCCCGCCGAACTTCGCTTCTTGCACGGAAGCATACGCCGATACGCCCCTGCCCATCACCGTAAACAATAGGGCGGAAATTCCGAACAGAATAGCGACTATTAAAAATTTTAAGTATCTTTTGACCGACGACATTCTTATGCAAGCCCGACAAACTCTTTGATTTGTATTGTTTCGGCAACACCGCGTGTAATGATATTTGATACGGTTTGTGTATCTTTAAGTGAATAATGCAATGCAAACCTTTTCAATGCCAGCGCAGAATCGACTTCCATATCGATCGTCGCATCCGATATTTTGTCGGCGTTCGTATTGTCCTTAAAAAACGCCCGCTTAGTCTCTTCCCCTATTTCCGCATGCAATGCCGTATGGTCATCCGCCCTCTCGATGCGTATCGCAGAAAAATTCCCTTCTTCAAAAGCGTATTTCCCGAACATATCGTCGGGTATTGCCCAAAAGGTCTCCCAAGTCGATGCAAAGCTTGTCTGTACGCTTTCGCCGTTGGATTCACGGCGCATATACATCCTGTCGTTTATAAAATAATATTCGTCGTGCGTATCGAATTCTTCCGTATCGAGGCTTGGATATTTCTCGATAATCTGAATATGCCCTACCACACCCTGCTCTTGCGCATGCACTTCGACCAACGCATAGTAATCTGCCACAACGATTTCCGACTCGGTGATAAGGATCCTCTTTTCAAACTTCTGATTCGCATTATCCTTATCAAACGCCAAGCTCGCCGAAAAATCATTTAACCATTCCGCCGTGGTCTTTGGCTTCTCTTTCTTGCTCCACACCGTCAGACCAAGCACGAGAAAAACAATCGCAACCAATACGATTGCCGCACTTATACTGCTTATGATGATGATTTTTTTACTTTTTTCGTTTGGTTTTTCCATAGTGATTACTTTTTCAAATGCTCTTTCGTTCCGTTTGCAGCGAAAACATCGTCATCTCGTCACTCCCATCACAAGTGGTGTCGAATCGCTAAGTTAACCCAAATCACGGTGTATATCGCTATAATCACGACCATAACATAACACAAATATTTCATACGGTTAACGTCAAAACTCGGGGCTTCCGATACTCGGATGCAATGACCGTTCCCGTCAATATAGATTTCGACTTCCGTTCCGTAAAAGGATTCCGCATAATCCCTATCAGTCGTTCCAAGCTCCATAGTGCCCGAATAACGTGTTCCGTTTTCATCATAATACTCGTAAACCAGATCGTAATACGTACTAGAAAATTCCGGTGGAGTAGTCCCATATAAACTTGTCACGGTGGCAACCGCCCTTTGTTGGCTTTCTATCGCTTTTTTCCGCCCCAAATCTTCGTGATAAAAGAAAATAAACAAAGCCAAAAGAACGCCCAATAGTACATAAATGCCGATAATTTTCAGGACATTCGTTACTCTAGTCATAACTTGCTTAGATACCTCGCGCTACTTGCAATGAATCTTCATAGGGATTATTCTTTTTAATGTTCTTTCGTTCCGTTTGCAGCGAAAATATCGTCGTATAGTGAATCCCATCACAAGTGGTGTCGAATCGCTAAGGTCATCCGAATCAAGGTGCATACTATCATATAACGCTTGGCGTATCTTCACTTTTGCCGTTCCTTTTATGTCGATGCTTTATCACGCCCCAGATTATAAGGCCCGTCGTGTAACATACAATTACGCCTATTGCAACCCCCATTAAAACCCATGCAGTGTTTTTATCGAAATCTTCAGCTTTATATACGGCAATGCTATGCCCCTTGCCGTCTATATAGATATCTACTTTCTCGCCTATATGTGATTTAGCTTCTTCAATGCTCCCAAATCCCCAAGTACATTCTTCGCGATATCTTACGCCGTTTTCATCTATATATTCATAGCCTAAATCATATGTCGAACCGTGTCCCCTATGTTCGTCAGGAATTATTCCTATCCACTCTGCCTGAACGATTATACCGCCACGAATAGCCGCTAATTTACCTTGATCGTCTATATAATCCATCACACCCAGCAGCATCATAAAGGCACATAAACCATAAATCAATATATTAAAAAAAACAAACTTTACTTTCCCCATCGCCCGCTTAGATACCTCGCGCTACTTGCAATGAATCTTCATACGGATTATTCTTTTTAATGCTCTTTCGTTCCGTTTGCAGCGAGAACATCGTCGTATAGTTATCCGAAATATTCTCTTCCTCTTCGTCGGCAACTACGGCTATATAAACCCAATCGCCTTCGTTTATTTCTTCAAACGAGTAGACTCTGCTTTCTTCCCTTCCGATATCCATGAATATGCGCTCCAAAAAATCCCCGTACATTACTCACTTTTTTTAATTTTTTTCTTAGGACCACTCGCAATATGAGAACGGATTAAAATTGCAACCAAAATTATCGTATATCCCGCAATAATTGAACAAATAATAATACAAATATTTTTATGGTAATCTACGTTAAAATTTTCTGCTTCCGATACTTGTATACTATGGCCCTTTCCATCTATATATATTTCAACTTCATTGCCAATTAGAGATAGCGCATATTCTCTATCGTAAGTCAACACCAAAACCTCTCCCCAATATCGAGTGCCGTCTTCCGCCCAATATTCGTAGTAAACATTATAATAAGTTTCTTCTTTACCCTCTTGAACATTAGGTTGTAAAGCGGTAATATGTGCAATGACCTTTTCCTGTCCGGCAATGGCTTCTTGTTTACCTAAGTCGTTTTGATACTTTATTATGAACATCATTAGGGCTATACCCAATGCGGCATATATAGCAACAACAATTAATGCAACCCTTATTTTAGACATAACATTCCTTTATATGCCCCGCGCTATTTGCAATGAATCTTCATACGGATTATTCTTTTTAACGCTCTTTCGTTCCGTTTGCAGCGAGAATATCGTCATCTCGTCAATCCCATCACAAGTGGTGTCGAATCGCTAAGTTAACCCAAATCACGGTGTATGCCGCTATGACCACGACTATGCCATAACACCAATATTTCATGCGGTTAACGTTGAATTTCGGAGCTTCCGATACTTTGATGCAATTGCCGTTCCCGTCAATATAGATTTCGACCTCCGTCCCGTAAAAAGATTCCGCATAATCCCTATCAGTCGTTCTAAGAATAATATTACCCGAATAATGCGTTCCGTTTTCATCATAATACTCGTATATCAGATCATAACGCGTATCAGAATATCCCGGTGGAATAGTTGGCTTTAAACCTGTCACGGTGGCAACCGCCCTTTGTTGGCTTTCTATCGCTTTTTTCCGCCCCAAATCTTCGTGATAAAAGAAAATGAACAAAGCCAACAGAACGCCCAATAGTATATAAATGCCGATAATTTTCAGAATACTCCTTGCTCTATACATAACCGGCTTAGATACCTCGCGCTACTTGCAATGAATCTTCATAGGGATTAGTCTTTTTAATGCTCTTTCGTTCCGTTTGCAGCGAGAATACCGTCGTATAGTTATCCGAAATATTCTCTTCCTCTTCGTCGGCAACTACGGCTATATAAACCCAATCGCCCTCGTTTATTTCTTCAAACGAGTAGACTCTGCTTTCTTCCCTTCCGATATCCATGAATATGCGCTCTTGCGCGTACAGTTCTCCGTTCAGATAAACGTATACCGTCGCCCCCGTAGCGACGTCCCCTATATTATGTATATTTACGCCGAACCGTTGTTTTCCGTCACGGATTTCGGTAGAGAACGACACCGCCAAGTCGGCAAAACGCACTTTTATCGAGCACTCGTTTTCGGCAAGCACGTTACCGTTTTTATCCAGCGCCTGCACTTTCACCGTGACGTACCGCGCGTTGCCCTTCGCCGTAAAATGCGCTCCGAAATATCTGTCTTCTCCGACTTGCAGGATCGGATCGCAAGCTATTTCGGTTATTTGGTCACACGCAATGACTCTGAATCTCTCTATATCCGTATCGCCGGTATTATTCAGCCGGACGCGCAACGAAGTCTCTTTACCCGCCGTAAACCCGTCGGGTAGATAAGCGTCTAACTCAAATTGCGTTTTCAATTCTTTTTCGGCATAGCACAATACCATATTTCCGTCGGCGTCCGTTAAATTATACGCCGTATAAACCGTATTGCCGTCCGCATACCCGACGGACAAAGAAATATTGTTATCCGATCCCTTTTCGTCGCTGATACGGATATCTTTCGTCCATTTGCCGTTTTCGTATTTGGCGCAATACACCTGTTCCACGCCGTTATACTCCTTCTCGTAGAACACGACGGGCGTATCGTTTACGGTACTCGCGCGGTAATCGGTCAGCAACACGTCCGATTCGAATATCATAGAGCCGCTCACGCAATCCGTCGAAGCGTACATATTCCCTTCGCTAATGTATAATAGCACGATTTGCCCGTTTTGTACAATAAAACTCGGGGCATATCCGGAAATTTTATGACTGCTTGCCTTGCGTACGATATGCAGCGCTCTGTCGTACGTCGTCCAATCGCCGTCTGCATCTTCCGACACTGCCAATATTAAATCGTTGCCGTCATAGGAAGCCGCATAGCCGTACGAGATATTCGTCGACGAATAGGCGATCTCGATTTGCGAGTGCGCTTCGGTCATGTTTTTGCTGTATATTCTGTTTTCACCCGTAAACCCGAAATAATCGTTTTCCGTATTTCCCTTCCAGGTCAGCATCAGATCGTTGCCGGCGCGCGATACGGCAAAACGGGGCTCTGCGTCCATCGTCGTATTGTCGGTTACTTGCGAAATATCGGTGAACGTCGAAGTTGCGTTATCGAATTGCGCGGTATAAATTTCGCTACTTGCCAAAATGGTTTCGGCGGTATCTTCGCTTGTCAATAATCCCTTCGTTGTTTGGTACGCAACGTATACTTTGCCGTTCTTTTCGATCGCGTCATAAGCAAACACCGGCCTACCGTCTTTCGTTACAGACTTCGGCGCACTCCACGCCCCGTTCTCCATAACGGAATACATAAGCGACGTGCGGTTAAAGTCGTCTTTGGTCTTATCGTCTTCTATCCAGGTAAGCATTTGCCTGCCGCCCGAGAGCAGTATCAGATTCGGGGATGCGCACTGATAGATTTCCGCAAACAATTGACTGTCTGCAATCGCATATCGCGGAGCATTCATCCGCACCATGACAGCCTCTTTTCCCTTTTTGCCATATAAGGGGATGTCCGGAGACTCATATTTCCATGTCCGCTCGAAAAATAAGAATTGCGCTTTTACGCCCGCTGACCATCTCAACACCCCAAATTTGTCAGGATGAACACCGAATTCCAGCTCCATCCCTCCGTAAGGACCGATAGAGGCGACCCCCGCAACGCCGACACCACCGTCAACACGCAATGAGCATTCTATTGCAACTGTCATATTGTTAATAAGTTCCGAAAACGATTTTGGCTGATCAGGGTGAGAAATACCGCCTTGATAGAGATATATGATTGCACCTACTCCCCCTTGTATTTTCACAAAGAACGGGATCACTACGGGGCCTATCGCGGCAAATCTTTGCAACGTATATGACGTTTTTACCATAGCTTCTGCATGTATCTGGGCATCAACTACTTTCCAGGAATTCCGATAGGATATAGTAATACTCCCAAGCACGCTTAGGTCTAAATCAAACCCGAGCTTCCCTTTATCGGCAACCGACGTGGTTTTAAAAATATCTTTCAATTGGGCTATTTGTTGCTTGAAATTTTTACTGTTTTTATATAAGTCCATTAAATTCCAATAATTCTTCTTATAATCCTCTTTA
>JAIEBL010000389.1 GCA_029069015.1 Clostridiales bacterium | reverse complement strand
GAGTGACAGAGGGACGACTTCCGTTTGAGATTTCTCCGCTCGCACTTCGTGCTCGGTCGAAATGACAAAAAGCCGCCACAAGAGCTGACAAAAAACCGCTCAAAGATTTCTCTTTAAGCGGCTTTTATATGTAGGACACTTCTCTTTCTATTCTGCGCTCTTTTTCGGCTTTCTGCAAAACAGGCGCAAAAAACCTGCCAAAAATCGCGGCGCTTTGATACATACGATTTTCATTTTACCCGACCTCCCAAAAAGTCTTTTCATGCGCGGCTTTTTTAAGGATTACAGCGTTAAAACGATGGAAGCCGCCCTATTCCGTTTCCGCAAATACGAGCGCAATCCCTTCCGATACGGCAACTTGCACGTCTTCCGTTCCCGTGGCTTCGTTGGAAACGCCCATCACGTAATCGGGTGAATCCACGTCGTCGAATTTGTGCATGGTATAGTCGGTAAGCGCGTATTTGAGCCCCTTTGTATATACTATATGCACTGTGTCGGTAAAGGGTACCAACGAAAAACGCGCGCCTTTTTTAAGCGTGCACGACAGGCTATCGTTGCAAAGAAATGCGGTCTGTTTTCCGCAAAAGCGGGCACGCGCGCCCTTTTTCAGTGCAAGCGCAAGAAGCGTGTAATTGCTCTCCTGCATATCGGGACGCCCGCCGTACGCGCCGTAAACGTCGATATCCGTATAGCCGCGCTCCAAAAGAATTTTCATGGCGAGATAGCCGTCGGTATAGTCCTTTTCGACACCGAAGGAAATAATTTCCACGCCGCTCCGAATACGCGAGCGCGACACCGAATCGAAATCACCCACCACCGTATCGGGTAAATGCGGCAACAGATAGCTGTATGCACCATCGGTGCAAAATACGAGCACGACCGATGGATCGGCAAAAACGGCGTCTATTTCGCTTCTTTGCGGCGGTTTGCCGTTTAAAAACAAGACGGCTTTTTTCATAGCGTGCGTATTCCTTGTATGATTTTCTCGGGCTCGGGAGACGCAAACAGGGCGTTCCCCATGACCAAAACGTCGGCGCCCGCCTCTACGATACGTTTTGCGGTGTCCGCGTTGATACCGCCGTCCACCTCCAAAAGCGCTTTGCTGCTTGTTTTACGGCGCAATTCGACAAGCTCGCGCATACGCGGCACGGAATTTTCAACAAACTTCTGCCCGCCGTATCCCGGGTGTACGCTCATCAAAAGCACCATGTCGCACAGCGGAAAGCATTCGGTAAGCACAGCCGTGGGCGTATCGGGCGAAACCACGGCGCCGCATTTTGCCCCCGCCTTTTTGATCGCTTCCAGCGTAGGGATAAGGGCGTTCGTCGCTTCATAATGCACCGTAACAAAATCAGCGCCGCACTCTACGAAGCGTTCGACGTACCGTTCGGGGCGGTCGATCATCAGATGAACGTCGAGCGGCAAGGAAGTGCGTTTTCTGATATCGGCGACCATTTTAAAGCCGAACGTGATATTGGGCACGAAAATGCCGTCCATGACGTCGCAATGGATCATATCCACGCCGCTCTTCTCCATGCGTGCGATTTCCTCGCCGATTTTTCCGAAATCGGCGGTCAGGATCGAAGCCGACA
>JAIEBL010000388.1 GCA_029069015.1 Clostridiales bacterium | reverse complement strand
GACCGTTTCAGTGGGGAAAGCCACGATACCGCCGCGCCGAATATAGGCGGCGCATCTTGCTATATTTTGCGGTGTGGGCGGTAAAATTTTCGTTTCCATTTCTTCCTTTGCTCCGTTGTATAAATCGAATCCAAAGCGGGGATAATTCCCGCATGAAAAACTCGGCTGTCCTGTTCGATACGCTTTTTACGTTTGCCGCCGTCTTCTTTGCGGCGCTTTTTATAAGCGACTGGTTTTTGCGCGATGCACGCGTCTTTCCTTTTGCCGTCACCGCCGCGCTTTTCGTTTCCTACTTCGTTTTGCGGAGGCACAGAAAAAAGCCGCTACGCAAAGCCCCCGACACGCTCGATGCCCTACTGAATAAATTCGTCTTCTCGCCGCCCGAATATGCCCTTTCTTTTTCGCGGAAGGCGCTTGAACGCAAGGGAACGGTGCAAAGAAAAAACAAGCTTTTGCGAGTGGGCACAACCGCCTTTTACCCCTGCTTTCTGCCCGAACCGCTGACAGCGGCAAACGTCACCGAGGGGTATGCGCGTGCCGTAAAGCTGGGAGCAAAAAGATTGGTGATCCTATCCGCCTACGGCGCTGCTTCGGAGACCGCCGCGCTCGCCGCCCGCCTGCAAGACCCGCAGACGGAAGTATGGGACTTTGCCCGCGTCTATGCGTTCTTTTGCTATCTGGGACATCCGCCCACGCAGACGCTTCGGCTTAAAAGCCAAAAGAAGCGGTTTGCTTTAAAAGACGCCGTCGCAAGACCCAAAGCGATAAAGTACGTTTTCACGGCGACGGTGCTTCTCTTCTTCGCTCGGTTTGCGCCCTTTGCCCCGCTCTACGCGGTCACGGCAGCGGTCTGCTTTACGCTTGCGCTCGTTTGTCTGTTCCTTTCGCACGGCACCGAGACACACAAAAAACACAAAAAGCGCGAATAGATACGTTTACGACTACTCGCCTTTTTGCTCGTCTTTTTCTTCGTCGGGCTTCGCCTGTTCGCTTGCGGGCCGCTCATCCGTTTTTGCGTTCTCTTCGTCCGCATCGTCGTCATCGGGCGTGGGTAAATATGCAGGCGCGCCTTCCTCTTTTACCACGAATTTTACCACGAGGAAAAGAGAAATGCCGAGCAATCCCGAAACGAGCGCCAAATAGCCGAACGCACCGCCGCATAACGTACGGTCGGCAAGAACGATTACGAG
>JAIEBL010000387.1 GCA_029069015.1 Clostridiales bacterium | reverse complement strand
CGGGCATAAGCCTTATATTTATTTCAGCGCTCCGTTTTTTCCGATAAACAGTTTGACTTTCTTTGACCTTTGACTTTCGCCCCTATTATAACGCCGTAAATTCGGTTTGTCAACGGTTTTTTGAAATTTTTTCCAAATTCCCGCAACAAAATATTTTTGGCTCTTCCTATGGTTTTTGCTTGCCTAGCGTCCGGCTTTTCATATATAATATAGAAAACGGGAAAGAAACGTAAGGCAGGGGAGGAAAAAGCGCAATGGCGACTTTCGATAAGTGGGACAAACGGTTTATGGACGTGGCGGATTTGGTGGCAACCTGGTCGAGTTGTTTTCAGGAGAACCGTCAGGTCGGGGCGGTGATCGCCCGCGATAAGCGTATTCTCACAACGGGCTACAACGGCGCGAGCAGCGGGGTGGAGAGCTGCAAAGAACGCGGATATTGTCTGCGCAGACAGCAAAATATCCCCAGCGGCACTCGTCACGAGGTCTGTTACGCCACCCATGCCGAACAGAATGCGATCATTCAGGCGGCACGGCTGGGGCTGAGCGTAGACGGCGCAACGCTGTACTGCACGCACCAACCTTGCGTGATCTGTGCCAAAATGATCATTAACAGCGGCATCAAGCGTATTGTGTATCGGGAAGGGTATCCCGACGAGTTTTCGCTCCGTCTTCTGGACGAGAGCGGCGTTTCTATCGAACGCTTTGAAGACTGAGGTTTTGTAAATTCGCGCCCTGTGCGGATAAAATTGTAAAAACCCCTTGACAAATGCGCCGAGGGGTATTATAATAGGCTCGAAGGTCAAAGGTCAAAGAAAGTCAAACTCTTGTCGGCGCAAAAAAACGGGGTTTTCCGCATAGCGGCGACGGCAAAAGTAGGGACGGTCGTGCATACAGTAAAGGAGGACGAAATGGCAGGCAATATCAGCGACCTGATCGAAGCGTTTTTGTTAAATACGCTCGGGGACGACGATTCCCTTTGTATAAGTCGCAACGAACTTGCGAATTATTTTGCGTGTGCGCCCAGCCAGATCAACTACGTGCTTTCCACGCGTTTTACGCCCGAGAGGGGGTACGTGGTGGAATCGCGTCGGGGAAGCGGCGGCTCGATAACGGTGGTGCGACTTTCGCAACCGCCGCACGAATTCTTGGAAGAGCTCGTCGGGCAGACGATCGCCGACGGTGTAGAGTACAACCGCGCCTGCCGCATTCTGGAACGTATGCGTACGGAGGATCTGATCGGCGAAAAAGAGGAGCGGCTTTTAAGAACGGTGCTTGCCGATAAGTCTTTGGTCGCGCCCGCC
>JAIEBL010000386.1 GCA_029069015.1 Clostridiales bacterium | reverse complement strand
CATGCTTAAGGAAAAAGTCGGCGCGGACAGATTCAGCATCGGTGAACCGCTTGCCTACTTAGACAAAGAGAATTCTTATTTCAGTTACGTTAAAACCGTAGCGAAAGCGCCCTACGGCTTCGACAGAACCGACTATCGCTATTTCCTGCGCGGCTTTAAGAATTACGATCGGGATAAGACGCAAAACAACGTGATCCCGAGCGCGCTCGACGTGAATGCCTGCTATACGAATTATGTAAACGCAGACGGCGTCTATCCGCTGACGGAAGAACTGAAAGAGTTCCTTGAAACGTTCTATGCGCTCAACACGGATCAGCTTTCTGCCTGTATTAACGCAGACGATGCAGATTCCAAATGGATGTTCCCGCTCTACTACTACGATGACGAGATCGTACCCGACCAGATCGTGGGCAGCTATACGCTCGTAAGCTACGTAGATGAAGAAGGAAATCCTCAAACCAATTGCGAGGGGAACGAGTACCTGCTTACCGTACACAAGAGATACGGGTTTACGATCATGACGACCCAGATGATGCAGCAAAAGACGGTCTACACGGGCGCTTGGGAAAAGACGGACGAAAATACCTATACGTTTACCGCGAAGGAAGGCGGGTTGGATATAGTGGGTAGTGATTTTGTCCGCGTCGATTTGACTTTCAGCGTCACATTCGATCCCACCGCGAAAACGCTTACGTTTGCGGTTGCTACCGGAGACGAGAGTAAAGTGGATGGCCCGATCGATTTCGTGTTTGCTTTGCAGGACGATCCGATCGTCGGCGTGTATAAGCTCACGGGGCTCGGCGGCAGCAAAACGCTTACGGTGAATGCCGACGGCACTTGGAGCCTTGAGGACGACATGGGCACTCTTAGCGGCACGTGGACGAAAAACGGCAGCACGTATACCTTTACGCTTCCCGCCGACGATATTTTCCCCGAGGAAAATTACACCGTCACGCTCAACGGAAATTCCCTGACGATGAAAGACTCGAACGACGAGTCGGAAACCTATACCAGACAAGCGAACTAAACGCAATACGAAAGGTCAATAAAAGAATGGCGGCAACGAACATGTTGCCGCCGTTCTTTGTTTTGTTATCCCCGTCATTGCGAGGAGCGAAGCGACGAAGCAATCCAGACCCCAACTTGCTTTTTCTCTGGATTGCTTCGCCTGAGGCTCGCAATGACGGGGAACGTGAACACTCTACCTTTTCACTCTTCATTTTAACTTCTTCACTATCTTCATACTCTGCCCGTACTTGACAGAAAGCGCGTTTTGTGGTATATTTATACACACCTATGAATAAATCGGAAAAAATACGTTTACTATACTCGATCTTGGTCGGGGTGTTTTCGGTGGCAATGGGCATTGCGCTGATTTGCGTTGCCGCCGACATTTACTATTCGGGGCGGGGCACGGGCGTCGTTTTTTCTCGCGCAATCGTTGCCAAGCGATTAAAGATGCTGGCGATCCCCTTTATCCTGCTCGTGGGCGTGATCGCTTGCGGCGCGATCTTCCCGCTGTATGAAGTAAAGGCCAAGCCCACGCCCGAAAACGCGGTGCGTCTGCTCTCTGAGAAAGTGGCGGCGAGCGGTAAGGACGAGGAATACGATGAAGCGGCAAAGAAGTACAAAACGCTGAAACTTGCTCGACTGATCGTGTGGTGCGGGGCGTTTTCCGTTGCACTTATTTGCGCGATCAGCTCGCTTTGCTATCTGTTAAAAACCGCCAACTTCAAAGGCGAAAACATCACGGCTGAAATTTTTGCGATGGTGCGCCACGTGCTTCCTTGCGTTGCCGTTTCTTTTCTCGTACTCGTTGCGGCAGCGATCACCAACGGCATCCTTGCAAAGCAGCAGGTAAGCGCGCTCAAAACCATGTTAAAGCACGGCGACAAAAGTAACGCGTCGGACGAGCCGCAGAAACCGCTTAAATGGTATCAAAAAGTACTGCGTGCGCTTTCGACCGACCTTGCGCTTTGGATTACGCGCGGCGCGGTGTTCTGCGTCGCGGTTGTATTTATCATCGTGGGCGCGCTCAACGGCGGGGCGCACGACGTCATGATAAAGGCGGTTAACATCTGCACCGAATGTATCGGGTTAGGCTGAGGAGAACGGTATGAATATTGCGATCATCATAGTATTGTGCGTCGTTCTCGCCGCCGTCATCGCGTTCTTCGTGTGGCAGGGCATACGGCATCATAAACTTGTCAAAAAGACGGAAGCGGACACGGGCATCCCGCACAAGCGCCGCACGATTAGGGAATGGCTGCGCGCGCATATGCCGAGCAAGCGGCGGCTCATTCAGGTATACGCGACGCTTCTTTATAACGCGAATGTAAAAGGGTACATAAAAGGACAGATTTACAAAAGTCCGACCACGAAATACATGTGCGTGCCTGGGCTCAACTGCTATTCCTGTCCGGGCGCGGTGGGCGCTTGCCCGCTCGGCGCGTTTCAGAACGCGCTGGCGGAGAGCAGCGTGCGCGCGCCTTACTACGTGATAGGGATACTCGCCATCTTTGCGATTATGTTTGCGCGTACGATTTGCGGCTTCCTTTGCCCCGTAGGGCTCGTGCAGGAGTTGCTGTATAAGATCCGCACGCCCAAACTGAGAAAGAGCCGCGTGACGCGCATATTCTCCTACTTTAAATACGTTCTGCTCGCCGTGCTCGTCATCATCATTCCACTCTTGTATTCGCGGCGCAACGTTCCGCTCCCCGGCTTTTGCAAATACATCTGTCCCGCGGGCACTTTGGGCGGCGCAATCGGGCTGCTGATTAATCCCAAAAATTCCGCTATGTTCGGTATGCTCGGCGGGCAGTTCGCCTGGAAGTTCTCTCTGCTGATCGTCTTTATCGTGGCGTCTGTTTTCATTTTCCGCTTCTTCTGCCGCTTCTTCTGCCCGCTTGGCGCGATCTACGGTTTCTTTAACCGCATAGCTCTCCTCGGCGTGAAGGTAGACAAAGAAAAGTGCACGGACTGCGGCAAATGCGTCACCGTCTGCAAAATGGACATCAAGCGCGTGGGCGACCACGAATGCATCAACTGCGGACAGTGCATTCCCGCTTGCCCCACGCAAGCGATCCGCTGGAAAGGCTCGAAGCTGTTCTTGCATGCGTCCGAAGTCGAAACGGCAACAGAAACGGAAAATATCGAAAAGCCGCTTAGCTTTGCGACCGAGCCGCAGCTTGCGGCAAACGTCGTCGCGGACACACAAGCTACGGCAACAAGCGCGCAAACCGAAATCGTAACGCGGACAAGTGCGGAAACGATTGCGCCTGCATCCACAAAAACGGTCGAACCGAAACCCGCGAAGAAAAGCCGCGGCAAAGCGTTCTGGTTGCAGCTGACGGCGGTCATCGCCGCGCTCGTCCTTCTCGTCACCGCGCTTGTTTACTACAACTTTATCGACAAAGGCAACAAGGGCAACAGTAAACCCATTGAAACGGGCTATAAGGTGGGGCAACTTGCCCCCGACTTTACAGTTACTTTATGTGGCTCGGAAGACAGTTTCAAGCTGTACGACCATCGCGGCAAGATGACGGTTATTTATTTCTGGGATACAGGTTCCCCGTCTTGCTTGGTGGAAATCCCTTATTTCAATACGCTCGCCGAGGACAAATCGGACATTAACGTAATTGCCATTCACGGCGCATCCGACGCCGACGTTGACACGGTTATTGCTGAGAACTGGCCGAACGCCACGCTTACTTTTGCACAAGATAATATTGACAACGATGAATGCCTTACCTTTACTGCACTTGGCGGTACGGACACGTGGCCGCTTACCGTAATCGTGGACGAGAACGGATTTGTCATGTACAATAGCACTTACTCTTTCCAATCGTACAATGACCTCAAACAGCTCGTGGATAGCTTCCTCGCGGAAGAGGGTTACGAGGTCGGACAGCGCGCGCCTAACTTTACGGTTCAGCTCTACGGCTCGGACGACAGCTTTACGCTCTATGAAAAACGCGGTAAGCTGACGGTCATCAACTTCTGGGCGACCTGGTGCACGCCCTGCGTCGCCGAAATTCCCTACTTCGATACGCTGACGAAGAATAAACCGGATATCAACGTCCTCGCCATTCACGGCTCGTCCACCCGCAACGTTCCGCAGTTCATTTCCGAGAAATGGCCGAACGCAACGCTCACCTTTGCGCAAGACAATTTAGAGGGCAACACCTGCCTTACCTATGAAGCACTCGGCGGCGAGGGAATGTGGCCGCTTACCGTCATCGTAAACAAATACGGCATCGTCCTCTACAACAGCACGAATTCCTTCCACTCGTACGAAGACCTCGAACAGCTCGTAGAAAGCTTTCTTGAATAACGAAAAAACAAATATGCAGTAACGAAAAAACGCAAGCCATACGGCTTGCGTTTTTTAATGGAATAGTCCCGTTCCGCCCTGTCATTTCGAGCGAAGCCGAGAAATCTCTTTAAGAGACCTCTCCACTCCGCTACGCTTTGGTCGAGGTGACAGAAAACAACCCATTCCTAATTCTCAATTTTAGTCCCCGTTTTCCTTTTGTTCCGCGTGTTCGGCTTCTACCACCGATTTTGCGTAGAGATAATCGGCGCGGACGCTTTCGGGGACGGACTCGGGATCTACGCGCTCGGCGATCGCAAGAGGGATATGCTCGTGCGTGTAGAATGAGTAGCCGATGCCGTCCTCGTCCGTTTTGTCCAAGATGCGCCCTTTGACGTATTCGTTATCGAACATATAGACGTAGGCGGTATAGTCGTCTTCTTCCGATTCATACGCATAGATGCCGTATTCGATTTTCCCGTTTTCATACTTTACGGCTACGAGGTCGTAGAGGTTCAAAAAGCGGGGAAGGGGAAGATCGTCTTTGTCGATGCAATCGTACTTACATGTGTAGCAAAAATCATGCGACGGGCATTTGTCGCGCCATTCGTTGGCAATGCTTTGGCAATGCACGTCGATGATCTTCCGCTTGTAGCCGAGTATGCACTCGTCGGGCCACGGAATCTTTCCGATATCCGACGCTTTCCTCGGCGCAACCGTGCTGCGGCGGGAAATGGTATACCTTGCAAGCGGGCTTTCGTCTTTCGCTTTGATTTCGCAGTATTTTAGATGGCACTCTATACACGAGAGCGCGTCTTCATAGGTCGATACCAGATACCGATCGGGCGTTATATCCGGTTCACTTTTGATGACCACCTCATAGAGCGTATTTGCTCGGGGCGTCTTGAAATCGCTGAGCTGCCGCGTGTAGTAGTCGATCAGCTTCTGCGCGTGTAGCTTGGAGCTTTTCTCGGTAAACAGGTTTTTTGCCTGTTCGAAAAGTTTCAGCTTAACGTCTAAATCGGGGGCGTACTCGTAGATGATGCGAAGAAGCGCCCTGTCCGAAAAAGCGAAGTTCTCGCGTGCTACCGCTTCGCGTGCACTCACCGAGGGGAGCAAGGCCGTTACGGTGTTTTGAAACGTTTTTCTCGTCATGATGTTCTCTCCTTATTGATATACTCAGTATACCACATATTTTGCGGCAAAGCAAGAGGAAAGCGGATTGACATTTTTCCCCTGATACGATATAATAGAAGTGAAAAAGCTTGCTTGCAAGGGCTTTTTCACGACATTATGCAACGAACGGCTTCTATTTGCATTTTGCAAATAGATTTGCGATAGCAAAACAAAAACGTGGTTTTTGTAAGCCGTGTAGTTATATAATAGAACTATCGAATAAAAGAGGTACGCCATGTTAAGTATCGAGCAATGGAAAGACATATTTGAGGGTAACCGTGTGGACGTCGTGGAGGAAATTTTCGAGCAGTATGCGGATTTGTTCGAAAAATTCGAATCGCAGGTAGAACTGTATAAGAACGCGCCCACCGAGCTTTTGTATAAGCTTACCGTCAACGGCGACGAATCCGCATGTGCCTATTACATACGGCGCAGGATCAACGAGGATACGCTCGTCGCCAAAGACGTTGAATACTTAAAAGGCGCAATATATAACTTCGGATTCGAAGCAGCGCTCGTGGGCAGTTGGCTGTTCGGCATGAAAGACTGCATCTACAAAGACCCGCTCATGGAATATATATCCAACGTCGTGCTCGAACAGCATGGCAACAAAGAGGCGCACAAGCTTTTAACCAAGGCGTATAAAAAGAACCGCGAAACGGTCCAAAAAGCCGAAGAGAAGATTTTGTACCATGCAATCGATCAATGGGCGGCGGGGGCGATTCGCGGCGAAACGCTTGCGCTCCGCGTAGACGTGCACGGTATGGACAAAACCGATTCGCACCTCGACTACAAGACGGGCTACATAACCGAAATCAGCCTTACCGAAACCACGGACAGGGAAACGGAAGCCGACGAGCTGTTCGTAAGCTATGCCCGCGGCAAAAAGCGGGAGGAAGACCTTAACCGCCTGACGGATAATCTTACGAACGCACTCGTTGCCGTCGCCGACAAAATGCGCATACCGTCGCTGGATATTAGTGTAAACGGGCGGCGCGTGTATCACTACGGCGGCGGAGGGCAGGCGAAGCAAGCAAACAAACAATCCGACACGGTCAACATTATTTCGGACGCCGAACTGAACGTGAACGTATCCGACGAAACGCTCGTCGGTAACGTTTGCCCGAATTGCGGCGGCGAGCTCGATGAAAACGGCGTCTGCATTTCCTGCGGCTACAAACGCGAGGGAAAGAGCGGCAACGAAATACATATCAAGCGCAGTCAGGACACTGAGGCGATGATCTGTACGCAATGCGGCTCACCCGTCGTGCTCGAAGCGGACGGCAAAACGGCGTTCTGCTCGGCGTGCGGCACGACATTCATCATCAACGGCAACGCGCTTAAATTCGAAATTCCCGGACTCAACTACGAAAACATCCGTGCGGATATGCCCGAGGGCGCAACGCTACCCGACGTCAAATTCGTGCGCGCGGCCGTCGCTGATAACCGTGTGACGGCGATCATGCCCAAAAACTTTATCGTCATGCCCGAAGAGATGCGCCGCATCAAATACCGCGCCAACGCCCCCAAATATATCTACACCACGCCCGACTCGACCGTCAATCTGAACCTGAATATCGTCGGCGCGTTGAAGGAAGAGGACGTCTTTGCGTACGGTCAGCAGATGCTGAGCGCGCTCAAAGGCATTTACCCCGGTGCGAAGTTCGGCGAGGCGCAACGCTTTACGCGCAAGCGCAATATCTTCATGATCGACTTTATCACCCAGGGCGCGGACCAAAGCATCTACAACGCCATGTTCTTCTTCTCGTTCGGCGGGCAGCAGGGCATAGGCTCTTGGAACTGTCTCGGAAAAGATCGGTGGTATTGGGCGCCTGTGTTCGAGCACGCCGTCAAAACAATGGAATTTAAGGACTAAAAGGAGAAAACTATGGGATTCTTGAAAAATATCGAATTGCCCTTTTTAAACTACGACGTCGTCGTGCAAAAGTTCAACTTAAAGGGCGACGTGATCAAAAAAGGTTCGACCCTCACCGTGCGCGAAACGCAGGCTGCCGTTTTCTGCGATAAAGGCGTCACCGCCGACGTGTTCGGCCCGGGCATGTATAAGCTCGAAACCAACAGTCTGCCCATCATCACGAAGCTGCTGAGCTGGAAGTACGGCTTCGAAACGCCCTTTAAATCGGAAGTGTATTTCGTCAACACCAAGGAATTTACCGCCGTGCGTTGGGGTACGTCCAACCCCGTGCCCGTGCAGACAGACTTAGGCGTGATTCGCCTCAGAGGCCACGGCTCGTACGCGTTCAAAGTCACCGACCCTTGCAAGTTCTTAAAATACTGCGGCCTTACCGATATCTATTACGCGGGCGACGTTTGTGTGACGCTACGCTCCATGCTCGTGGGCGGTATTTCGAGCGCGTTCGGTAAACTGGGGCTTACGCTCTCGGATATGACGCTTCGCTATAAAGAACTTTCGGATGCTGTCAAAGAAGCGTCGAAAGAGCGCTGCAACGAGCTGGGGATCACGCTGACCGCGTTCGACGTGGAAAACCTGTCCGTGCCGCCCGAACTCGAAAAGGCGGTGGACGAGAGCGCAAAGTTGGGCATCATGCGCGGCAACATGGATGTCTATACGCAAATGGCGCAAGCCGACGCACTCAAAGAAGCGGCAAAGCATTCCGCCACGGGCACGATCGTCGGCGTGGGTGCGGGCATGCAACTGAATAACAACATGGCGGGCGGCGTCGCCGCAGGCGCGGGTGCTACGGGCGGCGGTCTGACCTGCTCGGTGTGCCACGCAAGCATCACTCCCGGCGCAAAGTTCTGCCCCGAATGCGGTTCTCCGCTCAAAAAGTTCTCCCCCGAGTGCGGTAGCCCCGTCACTCCCGGCGCAAAGTTCTGCAACGAATGCGGCACGAAATTACAGTAAAAGAAAAATAAATATCCGTCGCTCGTCCGGCGGATATTTTTGCAAGATAAAAAGTCTTTGACCGTTAAAGGTTAAAAGGGGCACGGTATGGACGAAAAAGAGGACAGGCGCGAAAGCGGTATGCCGACCGAAAAACACTTTGACAGAAGTGAAGTCGATTATCTGCGCGCGACCGGCGAACTCATTACCGAAAAGCAATACAAAAAGTATTGGGGAATATATATAGGGGTTTCCGTAACGTTTGGCGTATTTCTTTTGGCTTGCTTAATTGGGTGTATGATTTCGGTTAAAGAAATTTTTGCGTATGCGTGTCTTTTTTCAATATTCGGCGGTTTGATTGCCTACGGCGTATTCTGTATTTGTTTCCTATCCGAATATGCGGGTAAAATACGCCTATACTGGCATTATAAAAAGCACCCCGAAGATTTCGAACCCAAGATAACCCAAGATTAGTTTTATATAAACAAGCATCGAAATAGTTTTTCTACTTGATTTGTGCGGATTGGGGAACGAAGAGAAAATAAATCTATGGAGGAAATGAATTGAAGAAACAACGCAAAGAACAGGATAGAGTAGTGGTGAATTCTTCGCCGTCTTTTATGGTCGGGTATATATTGATGCTTTGCCTTTTAGTCGGGGGTGCCTTTCTTTTGGGCTTTTCCGCTTCTTTCAGGGCAGATATGGCAGAAGAGCATATATTATGGCTTGATATTATTGTAATACCCGTAGGCATTATTTCGCTGGTTGCCTTCGGTACCAAGCTTGCTTTTTCACGCGTGGAGCTGAGCAAAGAAGGCGTAAAGACGTCACTGTTCGGCGGTCTTTGCAAAAAGCAATTTTCGTGGGAAGAGATAAAAGAAATAGGGAGCATTTCAAGGCCAGATTATTTTGCACTATTTTCAAAAGCCGAAACGATCGACGGCATGTCCTATTCCAAAGCGGCGTGGAGCAAAGACGTGATCATGGTGCAGCAAAGTCGCAAGCTGATAGAAGCCGTACGCAGATTTGCACCACACCTATTAGACGACGAACCGGAACAAACAGAGCAATCGGACTTGGTTGAAAATCCTACGCAAGCGAACGAAGACACGATGTCCGCACGGCAGTATGGAATTTTCATGTTTTTCCGTTACACAGTCGTAGTGCTCTTTACTGTAGTCAGTATTTTTGGCGTTGCCGCGGTTGTGATAGGGGGCACGAAGAAAGCCTTCCTATGGGGACTAAGTATGATATTGTTTGTGTTTATTCTTTCGCTGATTTGGTGTCTGATATTTGAGAGAAAATATGCGACAAAGGCGTATCTGCACCGCTTGCAGAAGAAGCGTTCCAAAAACGCAGACACGCGAGATAACGGACAGGATAGGAGTTAGGACTATGGGAATAGAAAGCTTCTACGTGAATTTGAGAATCGATTCCGCTGATTCCGACAAAATCGAAAATATTATCAAAAGCAACGAGTTGTATTGCAGCACTTTGAATTGGTATTTCGGGAATGAGGAAGAGAAGGAACTGAGCCTACAAGCCGCGACGGTTTCTTTCTATTCCATGTGTGAAGTGATCTATAAATTGTGTTGCGACATAGCGGGTGTTTGCAAAATCGAACGGATAGAAACGGTCAATGCGCAACATGCGTTTGATTTTGATTGCATGTTTGATTTCATGCGTTGGATGTATGACTGTTGGAAATTCAAAGTCGATTCATTCAATAAGGACTGGGGCATTTTCTCGATCAAACCTTCGGACTACTATAAGGTAAGACAAAAACTGCGAAAAAAGTATTTTCATACGTTTGAATAATGTTTACGTAAACCTGCTTCCGTATTTATATACAGAATGTCATTGCTTAAAAGAAATCGCATCGAGGGGAAAATATGTTTGAAATAAAAAACGATTGTCTTTATTGTAGGTTCGGCTATGAGTCCGTTGTATTGCGCGGTTGGGGGCAGGACGGGATACGGTTTCAGGGCTCGGTGAGCGGAAGCCTTACTTTGAAATACGACGCGCTTCGTGAAGTTGTTACGCCCCAAGTGCGTATTGAAATCGCCGACAAATGCGCGACGCTGACGAACGGTGCGCTTTCCGTGGAAATCACGGATGCGGGGCACGTCAGCTTTTATAAAAACGGTGCGCTGATCCTTAATGAGAAGTACCGCCATTTCGGGTACGACACGCCGCACACGCCTTCGCTCAAACTGTATGCAAGAGAGTATAAGCCCATCGTCGGCGACAGCTATAAGATCACGCAACGGTTCGAGGGGCAAGCCGAGAAGATCTTCGGCATGGGGCAGTATCAGGACGGGCTGTATGATCTCAAGGGCAGCTCCTTGGAGCTTGCGCAGCGCAATTCGCAGATCACTGTGCCTTTTTATATTTCCAGTTTAGGGTACGGTTTTTTATGGAATAATCCGTCTGTCGGGCGGGCGGATTTTGCGACGAACGAAACGACGTTCGTAGCCGCATGCTCGACCGCCATCGACTACTACGTGGTCGCGGGAACGCCCAAAGAGATCGAAGAGCGGTATACCGAAACCGTGGGCAGAACGCCGATCATGGATGAAAACGTCTTCGGGCTTTGGCAAAGCAAGCTGCGGTACAGAACGCAGGACGAGGTCTTGGAAGTCGCGCGCGAGTATAAAAGAAGAGGGGTCAAAATCGACGTTCTCGTCATCGACTTCTTTCACTGGACATATCAGGGGGACTGGAAATTCGATCCCAAGTATTGGTACGACGTTAAGGGCATGGTGAGGGAGCTGAAAAGCTACGGCATCCGCACGATGGTTTCCATTTGGCCGACGGTGGACAAGCGCAGCGAAAATTTCAGGCAGCTTGTGGAAAACGGGCTGGGCGTCAGAGTGGAAAGAGGGTATCCGATCTGCTTTGATTTCTTGGGCGACACGGTGATCTACGACGCGACGAACCCCGAAGCACGCGCGTTCATCTGGGATAAGTGCAAACAGAATTATTTCGAAGACGGCATCGACATGTTCTGGCTGGATGAGGCCGAGCCCGAGTTTGTCCGCTACGATTTCGATCATTACAGATATGCGGCGGGGCACGACCTCGAAGTGGGGAATATCTATCCCGTGCTGCACGCCAAGGCGTTTTATGACGGACAGACCGCTATGGGGCAAAAGGACGTCTGCAACCTCGTGCGCTCGGCATGGCTCGGAAGCCAGAACTACGGCGTGCTCGTCTGGTCGGGCGACATCTACGGAAACTTTCAGTCGCTTCGGGATCAATATTATGCGGGGCTGAATATTTCTCTTGCGGGCATCCCTTGGTGGACGACGGACACGGGCGGCTTTTTCGTTGACGCGTCCAAACCCGAATATAAAGAGCTTTTATATCGGTGGTTTGAATATTCGGTGTTTTGTCCCGTTCTCCGCATGCACGGCGATAAGGGCGGCGAATTCGAAATTCCGCCGCTTGACGAGCGGGACTTCGGGAGCGGGTTTGCGCATACGGGACACCCGAACGAAATTTATTCGTTCGGGGAAGACGTCTTCTCGGTGCTCCGTCGCTACGTCGAACTGCGGCAGAGCATGAAAGGGTATATCAAAAAGCTCGCGGAAGACGCCGCCATGCGGGGCGAGCCGATCATGCGCACCATGTTCTACGAATTCCCCGATGACGCCGAATGCTGGCAGGTTTCCGACCAGTATATGTTCGGTGACAAGTATCTCGTCGCTCCGGTGCTCTACGAAGGACAACGGACGAAGAAAGTCTATCTGCCCAAAGCAAAGTGGCAAAACATTTTCACCAAACAAATATACGACGGTGGCAAAACCATCGAAGTCGACGCTCCTCTCGATATAATTCCGGTATTCGAGAAGGTATAATTTGGTTTAAATACTAAAAGCCGTTATAAGTATAATTATTATAT
>JAIEBL010000385.1 GCA_029069015.1 Clostridiales bacterium | reverse complement strand
CTTGCGGACACGGCCACGCAAGAAACCTTGCGTGCCCGCACCTGGGCGGCCACGGAAAAGGCAGACGCGACAGCGAATGCTTGGCTTTCCTACTCGTTCGTAGAGAGCAACACAAAGATAAGCATACAGGCCACGCGCTACTGGACGGGCACGAAGCAGTTCTACGTGCGCATTAAAAACGCACACGGTTTACCCAGTTGGTTCAAGTTCTACGCCAAAGTAGAGGGCGGCGAATTAAAGAAGGACGCTACCCCTAGCGGAGACTTCAAGTTCGGCAAGAGCACAACGCAAGTGCCGACAGAAGCTACGAATGCTGGCGCTATATTCAACCCCATCGCAACTAACCATTATACTTTGTGGTTAAAACAGCCTATTTCCTCACAAGGGGAAGTAACGCTGAATGTGGACGATTTATTCCCGTCTACTTATGACACAGACGACGTGGCGTTTTTCCAGAACGTAACGTACGGCGCAAACCGCTACGATGCGACTGCGACGAGTGCGCCCACGGCTGAACCGATCACGAATGCGGACCCCGGCGAAACGCCGAGCTCCAAATACTTTACCAACGTAACTTGGGATTCGCCCGTTGAGACATTCCAGTTCAACAGTACGAACGGTGCGTTTGTTAAGACGAACGTAGGTAATAAGGAAATTTCGTTTAAGGCGAAAACGGAGCGTCCTGCGGGTAACTACTACTATACGATGACCTTAAAGGTAATGTTGTATAGTAAAGTATGCTCGTACAAACTCGAAGAGTTAGATCTCGACATTATCTATAAAATAGACAACACGCGTCCCGATCTATTGACGGCCGAAAAGCTCGTTACGCTTTCCGCAGATCCTACGAGCACGAGTCACGAAGTGTCGTTATTGTTGTCGGATTTCATTTCCGACCCCGATAACAATACGCTTAAAATTAAGGATATCATAGTGCCGCAATACGAATACGTTGCGGTAGACCAATACGGCTATTTGAAGCAGACGCCGGCAAAAGGTGCATCCAACTATAATAAGGGCATCACGGTCGGCGGAAATGCGCTTGCCAACGCGGATATCGTAGCGCATAGCACGATCCTTACGGGTAGCGATTACGGTAACGTTATCAAGACGGCGCAAAACCAGCAAACGGCGACCGGCTTCCATTCGTATGCATACGGCGGAAGCAAGGCCAATAAGCTCGTTTACCACGACCCGTCGGACGGCTTCGGCACTACGAGTCTCGATTCGGTAAGCGATCCGACGCTCATCGGCGAAGCGTACGTTCACGTAAAGATCACGAACGATACGACGCTTACATT
>JAIEBL010000384.1 GCA_029069015.1 Clostridiales bacterium | reverse complement strand
AGCAAATAGTGTTAAAAATTTCAACTGTTTTTAATGGTAGTTTGACAATTTTTTTTATAATAACGGAAAATTTTTCGGTTTCAAACGTGGTTTGCGCGACCAGGCAAATTTTGTCGTGAAGCAGAAGCGGCGTCAGATCGCTGTTTTCGTCGATGACCAGACTATCCTTGCACCACCCGCAAATTCCCGCTACCTCCGGGTGCGTTTTCTTGCCTGCAATGACGACAAAATACCCCTGCCCCGATTTTTCTTCCACGATGCGGTGAATTTTCTTGACAAACGGACAGGTAGCGTCGATGAGGTTCACGCCCGAATTTTCGCTTTTTCGTAGGTTGCTTTGGAAACGCCGTGGCTACGTAAGATTAGGGTGTCGCCTTGACGCAGGTTTTCCAGCGAATCGATTGCCGTCACGCCGCGCTTTCGGAGTTTTTCGGTTACGTATTCATTGTGTATGATTTCGCCGTATGTATAGGCGTTTTGGGCGTTTTCCGCTATTTTAACGGCGTTTTGTACGCCGAAACAAAACCCGCACTCTTTACTGAACAGTAGCGTTACCATGGTTTACGCCCTTTGCTTTTTTATGTGCACGCAAGTATGCCCTATATGCTTTTTTTGCTTGCGCATTCGCTTTTTTCAAATGCTTTTTACGCGCTTTCTTTTCTTTGCGTTGCAAGATCCAACGCTTTTCTTTGATAAAGACTTCCATATCGTCGCGCGCCTTTTGCATATGCGCGGCAACTTTGTCGCTTGCTTCGGCAATCGTTTCGGTGTCTAACAGCCGGCCTTTAAATTCCGTCAGCTCGAACGGCTCTCCCACGTACAGATAATTCTTGCGGAAAATGCGCTCTTTATGGTGCAGGATCAGCGGCACGATGGGCGCGTTTCCCTTCAGCGCAAGCAGCGTAACGCCCCCCTTTACCTCTTGCAGTCCGCCGTCTGCGGACTTGTTGCGCGTGCCCTCGGGGAAAATGGAAATGCCGCCCCCCGCTTTAAGCGTGTTTACGCTCTCGCGTATGGCGTGCATATC
>JAIEBL010000383.1 GCA_029069015.1 Clostridiales bacterium | reverse complement strand
CCGTAGACGAGGAGCGGCTGTTGAATGAAGTGGCGTTCTAAGCCGACAAAATCGACTTAAAATAAGAAATTTCACGCATTTAGTCGCACGTCAATCAGTTATTCGGCTGTTTGGAAAGCAAAGAACCTCAGGGCAGAAAGCTGGACTTTTTGTCACAGGAAATGAATCGGGAAATCAACACGCTCGGTTCAAAATCCAACGACTACGAACTCACGACCCTCGTGGTGGAAATGAAAAACGTGTTGGAAAAAATCAAAGAACAGATTCGCAACGTAGAATAAGGCAAACCATTTAATCATAGGAAAAGCATAGCGGATATGAAGGACAAAAAGGAAAAAGGCTTACTCATCGTAATATCAGGTCCGTCGGGTGCGGGTAAAGGCACGATATACGGCAAGGTCAGGCAGAAGATGCCCGATCTGAAGCCCTCGATTTCGGTGACGACGCGCGCGCCGCGCCCCGGTGAACAGGATGGTGTGCATTACTACTTCCGTACGGTGGAAGAACACAAGCGCATGCAGGCAAACGACGAGTTTTTGGAATGGGCCGACGTTTACGGCAACCTCTACGGAACGCCCAAAGCCCCCGTGTTTGCTATGCTCGAAGCGGGCGAAGATGTGCTATTCGAAATTGACGTACAGGGCGCCAAACAGATCAAGGAAAAATACCCCGACAGCATTCTGATTTTCATTATGACGCCATCTTTTGCCGAACTGGAAAAACGTTTGCGCGGGCGGGGTACGGAAAAAGAAGAGATAATTCAGAAGCGCCTCGGCAGTGCGCGCGGCGAAGTGGCGCAATACAAATTGTTCGATTACTTCGTGACGAATGACAATGCCGACGAAGCCGCAGAGCGCGTTGCGGGTATCATTGCGGCGGAAAAGTACAATATAATGAGCAACGAGCAGAAAATTCAGCAGCTGTTAGCGGAGCGGTACTCCGACTGAACCCGCCCAACAACGGTTAATTTCGGCGCTTTCCGACGGAAGCTCCTTAGCCGTAGTAACTACGACTTGCGTCGCTTCCGCCACAAATCACTCGAAATTTCTTCACTGTTGGGTGCTAAGCAGTTTTGAGCGAGCAAAAAGCGCATGCAGACAAGGCAAAGACCGCAGGCAAGGCTTGTATAGCCTTGGCAAGGGCTTTAACGCAGTATAAATCGCTTTTTGCCGGCCAAAACCGTGTTCAGCCGGGTACCGCACCGCTCAACGAGTAAATTCATTTTTTCGGAGATAGACGTATATGATGATTGATCCCCCCATCGAGAAGTTGATTGACAAAGTGGGCTGCAAGTACGCCCTCGTTTGTCTTGTGACCAAGCGTTCGCGCTTTTTGCTTGACAAAAAAGCCGAAATGCTGGAAGCGGAAAACCTCCGCGCCGTTTCGTATGCAGCGCATGAAGTACACGACGGCAAGGTAGAGGCGGGCTACGAGGACGCGTGAACGAACTGCAAGGAAAAACCGTTGCGGTAGGCGTTTGCGGCGGTATTGCCGCGTTTAAAGCATGTTCGCTCGTTAGCCTGCTGAAAAAAGCGGGCGCGGACGTGCACGTCGTATTAACGGCACACGCGCAGGAATTCGTCACGCCGCTTTCATTTGAGGCGCTCTCGGGTAACCGCGCCATAACGGATATGTTCGATCGTAACCACGATTGGGAGATCGGGCATATTTCACTTGCGAAAAAGGCGGACCTTTTCGTCGTTGCGCCCGCGACGGCTAATAT
>JAIEBL010000382.1 GCA_029069015.1 Clostridiales bacterium | reverse complement strand
GCCTTGTCAAGGGCTTTAACGCCGTATCAATCGCTTTTTGCCGCACAAAACCGTGTTCGGCTGGGTACCGCTCCGCTAAGCGGCTTTACGTGCGGTTTAACGCATGGTCGATGTTTCTTCGCCTTTTATATATTCTCTGTATTTCTCTTTACCGCCCAAAGGAAGAACGCTTTGCGGCGGTAGTTTTTTTTCATTGATTTGCGCGGCGTGTTCGTATTCTAACGCCGTCGATTTGCCGGCAAGAGAAAAATTTTTCTCGCGCAGATAGTTCGCAAACGGGGCTTTGCTTTTGGGCGGACGACGCCCGTAACGGCGGGCAAGCGCGAAGTCACGCCGCCATTCGTCCAACTCGGCGCGCGTGAGCGTGGGCGCGTTTTCCGCGTCCAGATAATCGGCAAATGTTTCTTTTACCTCTCTTACCGCTTTAACCTCGTTTACCGCTTCCGCCTCTTTGGGCGTTTCCGTCTGTTCGTGCGCGGCTTCACGGCTCGCTTGCGTCGCTTCGCGCTCGGCGCTATTTCGCTTACGCAAAGCGCTGATTCTCGCAATCGAAATGCCTATGGCAATGGCCGACATAACGATGATCACGACGATCTGCATACAAGCCCCCTCCTACCCGTATAGTATAACAAACGCCGACGCCCCGCGTCAACCTTTGCGCGCCAAGCGTACGCAACAAATCAAAAAAGCAAGCGCACCTGCCGTAGTTCCCGCAGGGAATTTTCATAAATGACTGTACGATAAACAGAAATTTAATGTAGCGAACACCGTCAAACGTTTGCACGGTAGGGTGTATGGTGATATAATAGTTTTGTTATTTTACGGGGTGATACCCCCACAGGAGGAAGCTATGAAAAAAAGCAGAAGTATTACGGCAGTGCTCGCGCTCGCTATGACGCTTGCGACTATGTTTGTGTTTACCGCTTGCGGACCGGACACTATCAAAGGCGAGGGAGGCATCGCGCCCGAGGGATACTATGAGGTAGGAATAGACGGAAGCACGTTCTTTTTGCCTTCCGACTTCAAAAAGCAGAGCTCGGCTAACGGCATGTCCGTTTACACGTTCGGCGAAGGAAACTTCAACGTCATCAGCGCGCCCATCCAAAAGAAAGCCAAAGACTACACCAAAAAGTTCATGAATACCCAATACGAAATGGCAAGTTCGGCGGCCGGCGTTGACATGTCGGTACATATCGACGATTTCAAGATGTATAAATTGAGTGGCTTGTTGATCGTCTATGTAGAAAACACCACCACCTACAACACGATGAGCCGAGTATTAAAGCAGTATCAGTTCGTCTACGATACCGATACCCGCCAAATAAGTCTCACGCTTACGTTTAACACGGTTGCCGAAGGTGAGGCGTCGGACATCCCACAGAATATCTTGCACTCCATTTCGATTTAACGCCTATCCAAAAAAATATCTCGAACAAAATCGTTCGAGATATTTTTTTTTAGTCCGTTTTTTAACTCCCTATAGGAAGCACGCTTTTCTCGCCTGCTTTTCCTGCTTTAAAAGAGAATTTATATTCCCTTTTAGTTTTTCTTTTGCGTTGCGCGGTAGGCGGTTTGATTTTCCATGCGCGCGACGTACGCCATGTAAGACGTGTTTTCCCGTTCCGAAAGGTCGGCGCAGGGGTACACGGGTTTTTGCACGGAAAGAACGTCGTTGCCGTTTTCCGAATAGAGCAGAATGGGCACGACGGGCACGTTCGCATGCGCAGCGAGTGCATACGACTCTTCCTGTGCGATGGTGTGCTGCCGCGTAAGAAGTTCGGGGCAGAATATCATTTGCCGACCGCTACGCAGGTGGTTTTCCACCGAAGCGTAGTAATCGCCCGCGATGCGTTCCATGGGCACCATGCCGCCCGTACTGCGCACCGAAGCAAGCAGCGCCGAACAGGTTTCGGCATCGCTTTGCGCCGCGCAAAGTACGATGACTGCCCCACCGCTGACAAGATTCTTTTTGCCCTCGATTTTCACTTTTCGGTCGCGAGGATGAAAGAGCGCGAACGAGCGCACGACGTAGGCGCGTTCGCAACAATCGCCGTATTCACACAATACTTTCTTTTCGTTTAAAACCGCTTGCTGATTCATTTTATTCCACACTCCCACTCAAACCGAATTTGCAAAGGCGCCCGCATATCTTTGAAGTGCTCCCCTTGCCTTACGCATATAGTATAGCCCATTTGACAAAAAAAGGCACCCTACTGCGTGCAAAGCGCACTCGCCCGTTCGTTTACCCACTCTATCCCCACAGTAGAGTAGAATTTTGTCACTCTACCGTGAGTAGAGTGACGGTCTTTTGCCGCAATTTACTTGCTTTTTGCCGCGGAAATTGCTATACTGACTGCATGAACGTCAAACAGATCATTGCCGACAATCTGACCGAGCTGCGGCGCGCCCAAGGGCTGACGCAATCCGAGCTCGCGGCAAAACTGCATTATTCGGACAAGGCCGTTTCCAAGTGGGAACGCGCCGAAGCGCTTCCCGACACGGAAGTGCTCTACGATATTGCCATGCTCTACGGCGTCACGCTCGACTATCTCGTTTCCGACCACAAGGACACGCCGCCCGAAGTGCAAAGCGTGCGTAAACGCAACCGCATTATCATCACCATGCTTTCCGTTCTGCTCGTTTGGGGCATCGCGGTGATTCTCTACGTCAATCTTAAAATCGCGCTCAAAATCAACTATTGGCTCGTCTTTATCTGGGCATGCCCCATCACTTCGATCGTGCTGATCGTCTTTAACGGCATTTGGGGCAAACGCCCTTGGACGTTCGTTCTGGTCAGCGTCCTCGTGTGGACGTTCTTAGCGTCGCTGTATCTGCAATTTTTAAAATACAACATCTGGTCGGTCTTCCTTATAGGCGCACCCGCGCAAATCGCCATCATCATGTGGTCGAACTTGCGCTCCCCGCGAAAAGTACCTACCCGCAATAAAGACCCAAAAGAGCACCGCGACGAAGACAAGAGCGAATAAAAAATTTTTTATAGCAAAGCCATTTCATGAAAAAACCCGAAACGAATAACCGTTTCGGGTTTTGTAATATATTACGCTTGGAAAACTTTTTACTCAAACATCACTTCCAAATCTTCTTCTTTAACGGGAATGCAAGCAATCTCGGGCA
>JAIEBL010000381.1 GCA_029069015.1 Clostridiales bacterium | reverse complement strand
CAGAAGATTGAATTCCTGCCGATATACTCAAAGCAGCTCCAAAGCCACTACAATTACCGCAAAGACAAAAAGTGATCTTTAATCTTCAACTCTGTCCTTGTTCCATGTGAAACACCCAACCAGCCCTTTTTCGCGTTGGCGCATTTCTCGAACAGTCGAATTTTATTTATTAATTAATAACTTAATTTAAAATGCTTACTTTTTAATCCGAGGCAATCTAACCGCCAAATTTGATAAAGTTATGAAAACATGTTTCTATTGATCGGCGCGTTTCTCGCACCATCAACTTTCCGCAATTCACCCGCCTACATTCGCCCAACAGCATCGCCCGCCGAAAATCAATCCCCGTCGCTGACAACCAAAAACTACAAAATATGGAAATTGCCATATACCATAATAGGACAAAATCTGCAAGCATTTGTGTGCGTCCCCATTAGCCTACACAAGTTCGACAAGATATTGTGTTTTTCGACACAGCTTCCGCTCTTTTGCGTCCTCGCCCACCGTAACACACTCGGCTATACGGCAATGGGCACCACCATCTGCCCGTTCTTCCGATCGTCACAATCGCAAAATCTGCGTCCCCATGTCTTGTCGGTTTTTGTACGCCCAACCCGCAATTTGTCGAATCGGATCGCGAATGCAACAAGACAGCAAGCGACCGGTTGCGACGGCAAATCGCCGAAATCAAAATTGCATACACGCATAAACCTGAAAAGCAACGTTTCGCAGGCAGACGCAGGGACAGAGAAAAACAGTAAGCCCGAACCGCGCACTCCGCCAACGGCAGAGCCGTAAACGATCGGAACAGTCCAAGAGCTGCCGTTCGAAGCGCATGGAATCCAAGCGGCAAGAATCACAGAAAGGCACACAGGGACGCACGGGCAGAGAAATAGAAAGCACGCCATCCAAACCACGCAGCATCTGATTCACGGAAACAACAGCAACACGCACCGTAAAACAACGAGCTTGCCGAAAACGTGACCACGCCCACGCAAAGCTGTCTGACGAATTGCGCGTTCAGAAGGCTTAAACGCCATCAGAAAGGGCGCAGGCAGCGTATTCGGACAAGAAGCCGCAAAACGAGTAAAACGGCACAAAAAGGGCGCAAAGCCCCCTCCAAAACAGGGGCTTATTTCATAACTTAATTCAGAAAAATCGAATATTTTTCCTATTTTCGGCGGCATTAAAAACGTCCATTCTGTCTCAGAACGCCGTATTTTTGCGCAAAGACACAGGGACGCACACAGTGCAACGGATCGAATGGCGAATAAGCTGTCGAGCTACGCGCAACAGGTGCGAAAAGCATCGAAACAGGGCAGGAAGCGCCGAAAAACAGGCGAAATTATTACTATTTCATAACATTTGGCAGAAAAACTAGCAAATTCTGACCGAAAACGGCGCAAAAATCAAATATTGCACCACATAATAGCAAATGAGCACGCGCAACGCAATATTGTGCAATTCAAGCATGAAAATCACGCATTTTTCGTTACATCCTTATATTTTTCCGTAAAAATATTGCGGACGTTCTTCAAAGCAGCGTGCCATATATTTGGGCGCGGTTTTTCGTTAAAACGCCCCGTTCCGGACCGCATCAGTTACCGACACGCGCCAAGCAATCAATGCCGACCAATCACACACAACAGCACGAATCCAACAGTTTTTCACGCAATTTATGGCGCTCTTTCATGCAGCCGGACGCGCTTCTTTCACATACCAGGCAAGCCCGTTCCATACAAGCGGAAGCGTGCGACGAGCAGAGTAGCGACACGCAGCGAGTAGAATTAAAAGTAGATCCCGCGCCTTAGAGAATCGCAATATTTGGCATTAATGAAAAGAAACTAAAATCGGCAAAAAGCAACGTTTTTCACAAACGCAACTTAGAGAAAATCCAAAATCATAGATTTTCTATTTTCAAACGATTTTGCAAGAAAATGAAAACAATTTAAAATATTTTCAGTTAAAAATTCGGCAAAAATGCATAAATCGGTTTTTGCAAATGCAACGAAATTTTTAAGGAAACCCACAAGGAAAATGAACCATACAAGCGGCGGCATACAAAAGAAAAATTCGACCCATTTTACCGCAATATTTTGCAAATGCGGTTATTCTGGCATTTTACTTATCCCGCTTGCTCTGAGGGCACGTCGTCCATTTTTCGTCGTCTGATTTTTTGCCGAGTGACGTTCGGCCCGCACGAAACTTTTACCGCAATTTCCGTCTTTCCCGGTTTTTTGTCTTTATCCATCCAAACGGCAATATCGGATGCGTAATTTTCTGTTTGGTCACGTTTTTTTTGACCGTTGCACACTCCGCCTCAACGACTACGCGATTGGCCGCAATTACACCCGAAATCCCTTTATCAACAGAG
>JAIEBL010000380.1 GCA_029069015.1 Clostridiales bacterium | reverse complement strand
TTCATGACTTCGGGGAAATATTTGACGAGCATATCCGTCACATTCATCCCGAGCTCGGTCGGCTTGATCCATTTCCCGTCTTTTTCGGTGTAATTGCGCGCTTGCAACAGCGTGACGGTGGGCGTATAGGTAGCGGGACGCCCGATCCCCTTTTCTTCCATTGTCTTTACGAGGCTCGCTTCGGTAAAGCGTGCAGGCGGCTTCGTGAACTTTTGCTCGTACTTGTATTCGCAGAACTTAAGCGTTTCGCCCTCGTTCAGATCGGGAAGTTTTCCGCCATTTTCTTCGGCATCCGCCTCGTCCACGTACATATTATAGACGGCCGTATAACCCGCAAAGAGCGGCGTTTTGCCCGTCACTTTAAAGCCGTATCTACCCGCGTCGATTTCCACAGACAGCGAATTGTAGGTGGCTTCACTCATTTGGCTTGCCATAAAGCGGTCGTAAATCAGCTTATAAAGCTTATAATAATATTTATTAAGACTGTTTTTAACGCTTTCGGGCGTACGCGTAAGCGTGATCGGACGAATCGCTTCGTGGGCGTCCTGCGCACCCTTTTTGGTGGCGTATACGTTAGGTTTTGCGGGCACGTATTTATCCCCGAATTTGTCCGTGATGTATTCCCGCGCTTCGCGGATTGCGTCGGCGGAAACGCGCGTCGAGTCGGTACGGATATAGGTGATAAGCGCGACCTTGCCTTCCCCCGGTAAATCGACGCCTTCGTAGAGGGCTTGCGCCGCGGCGGACGTCTGTTTTAAGGACATACCGAGTTTATTGAGCGCATCCTGTTGCATGGAAGAAGTGATAAACGGTGCGGGCGGCTTGGATTTCGTGACCGATTTTTTGACCGATTGCACGGTATAAGTCTTTCCGTCCAACTCGCGTATCACGTCGTTTAAAACAGCTTCGCTCGTCACCTTGAACTTTTGCTTATCCCGCATAGCGAGCTGCGCACGCACTTTCGCCCCGTTATTGTTTTCGAGCACGGAAAAGAAGGGCCAATACTCTTCGGGCTTGAAGTTGAGAATTTCTCTCTCACGCTCCGTCACGAGCCGAAGCGTTACCGACTGCACCCTTCCTGCCGAAAGCGTGTTCTGAATCTTTTTGCAACGCACGGGGCTGAGCTTATAGCCAACGAGCCGATCGAGCACGCGGCGCGCCTGCTGTGCGTCCACCAAATTTTCATCGATAACGCGCGGATGCAACAACGCATTCTGCACTGCTTTTTTGCTGATTTCGTTGAATTCGATACGCACGGGTGCGTTGCGCGGAATACCCAAAATGTGCGCGACGTGCCAAGAAATCGCCTCTCCTTCGCGGTCCGGGTCGGTAGCAAGCAAAACTTCTTCGGCACGGGAAGCGGCTTCTTTGAGTTGCTCCACCGTATCCTTCTTGTCATCCATGATCACGTATTTCGGTTCGAAATCGTTTTTGACGTTTACGGCAAGCGTCTTTTGCGGCAAGTCACGCACGTGTCCTTTTGTGGCAAACACGCGATATCCCTTGCCGAGATACTTTTCCACCGTTTCCTTTTTACCGATACCTTCGATGACTACAAGTTTCAAAACACACCCTCACTTTTCACTTGGATTCCGATTGCGTTGCACCTAATGCGTTAAGCCGTATACGTTCGACGGCTTTCTTTGCACGATACCTTTGATTTCCAGCGCCGACAGTACGGCCGACAGCTTCGGCGGTGCAATCTCCGCCTTTATAACGAGCGAATCGAAGTTTTCGTCGCCGCCCGATAAAATGTTATATATCTTTTGTTCGAAAATGTCAAGCTGTACCGCACGTTCTTTTCTTTCGATTTTTCCGAAAGAAAAGTTAAGCGTTTTGCAAATATCTTCTGCCGTAAGCGCCGCAATCGCCCCGTCAAATAGCAACCGATTAGAACCGAGAGCCTTCACGTTCGTAATATTCGACGGCACAGCAAACAAGGTGCGGTTCTGATCCAACGCACAGTCAGCCGTAATGAGGGCACCGCTTTTAAGGCCCGCTTCCACCACGATAACACCTTGTGAGAGTCCGCTAACGATACGGTTGCGCTCGGGAAATGTGTACTTTGACGCGGGACGTGAGGGCGCGTATTCCGAAAGCACCAACCCGCCCGACGCTAAAATGTCGCGGTAGAGCGGAATGTTGGAAACGGGCTGCACGTCGTTAAGTCCGCTACCGAGCACGGCAATCGTTTTACCGTTTGCTTGCACGGCGGCACGGTGCGCATACATGTCTATACCCGTGGCAAGTCCGCTGACGATGGTTACATTATAGTTGCATAGATCGGTTACAAGACGCGTAGCGGCTTCTTTGCCGTACGGACTGCATGCCCGCGTGCCCACCACCGCTACGCAATTCGTGTGAACGAGCGAGATATCCCCACGATAGTAAAGGATAATCGGCGGATCGACTTCCGACTGAATGAGACACTCGGGAAAACGGTTTTGCGGCAAAAAGGAAATGCCGTCATTATCCAACGCGTCAACGGAACGTTGCAAATAATCGAAATTCCGATAGCGTATAAGCGCTTCGTATGCACGTTCGCCGAAAAAGCTCACGCTTGTCAGCGTCTTACCGATACCTTCCCAAAGCTCGAGCGGCGTATATTCGGAAAGCAGGGCGTTCGCCTTACGCGGCGACAGCCCTGAAACGCTCAACCAATAGTAAATCAAATCTTCGGTCAATTCCAATTATATCGAATCCTTTCTATCAGCATTACGGTACTGAATCGCTTCCGCCACGTGCTCTGCCGTCACTTGCTCATTTGCCGCCAAGTCGGCAATCGTGCGCGCTACCTTTAAAATACGCGTATAGGCGCGCGCCGAAAGGTCAAGACGGTCGAACGCATTTTTCAGCAAGATTTGCGCATCCGAATCAAGCGCGCAATAACGGTTGAGCATGGCAGAGGTCATGCGGGCGTTGCAATGAACGTCCGTACCCTTATACCGCTTCGTCTGAATCATGCGCGCAGCGTTTACCCGCTCTTTGACCGAAGCAGAATCCTCGGCGTCTTCCGTACACGTCAGATCGTCGTACGTTATGTTGTCGACTTCGATTTGCAAATCGATACGGTCCAAAAGCGGACCGGAAATGCGGTTGCGGTATTTTTCGATGGCCGCGGGCGAGCAAGTGCACGCCCCGCGCGACGATCCGTAATTGCCGCAAGGGCAAGGATTCATACTCGCAACCAACATAAAGTTCGCAGGATACTCGACCGTACGCGACACACGGGAAACGGTAATGCGGTTATCTTCCAATGGCTGGCGTAAAATTTCCAAAACGTTACGCGGATATTCGGGAAGCTCGTCCAAAAACAACACGCCGTTATGCGCAAGACTGATTTCGCCGGGGTGCGCCGAGCTGCCGCCACCCGTAAGCGCGATTT
>JAIEBL010000038.1 GCA_029069015.1 Clostridiales bacterium | reverse complement strand
GCGGGCATGCATCCGCTCGTGCCTTATCTTTTGGGCGAGCCGCATCCTGCGGGCAAGCGTCTTGCCGACGTGCAGAAATGCGTGCGCACTGGCGATATCGACGAAGTGGGCGACAACAGCCACTGCACGTTTTTCGAAATGCTCGGCAACTGGAGCTTAGGCGACTACTTCAAAAAGGAAATGATTCCCTGGAGCTACGAGTTCTTAACGAGCGAAAAGTATTTGGGGCTAAACCCCGATAACCTTGCCGTGTCGGTCTTTGCAGGCAATGAAGACTGCCCGCGCGACGACGAAAGCGCGGCGTTATGGGAAAAGTGCGGCATCAAGAAGGATCACATTTTCTTCTTGCCCAAAGAGAACAACTGGTGGGGACCCGCGGGCGTAACCGGACCTTGCGGACCGGATACGGAAATGTTCGTGCTCGTGGGTAAGCCTTGCGGCAAGGACTGCACGCCGGCGTGCGACTGTGGGCACTATCTCGAAATCTGGAACGACGTCTTTATGCAATACAACAAGACGGCAGACGGTAAATTCGAACCCATGCCGCGCAAAAACGTGGATACGGGTATGGGCTTAGAACGCACGCTTTGCATTTTGCAGGGCAAAAAGAGCGTGTACGAAACCGACTTGTTCGTGCCCATCGTCAGCAAAATCGAACAGCTTTGCGGCAAAGCGTACGGTAAGGACGAAGCCGTCACGCGTGCCATCCGCATTATCGCCGACCACGTGCGCACGTCCGTTTTCATGATCGGCGACGAAAAGGGCATTGTTTGTTCGAACGTCGATCAGGGCTATATTTTGCGTAGACTTCTTCGCCGCGCCATTCGCTATATCAAGCAACTCGGTATGCAGCAAGGCGATATCGTCAAAGTAGCCGAAGCGGTCATCGAGCGGTATAAAAACGCGTACCCCGAGCTTACGGCGGCGAAAGAGAAGATCACCGAGGAAATCGCGCGCGAAGAAGAACGGTTCGAGCGCACGCTTGCGGCGGGCATCCGCGAATTCGAAAAAGTTTGCGGGTATCTCGTGGGTAACGTGCTTTCGGGCAAAGCGGCGTTCAAGCTCTACGACACCTACGGCTTCCCCGTGGAAATGACGGAAGAGCTTTGCGCCGAGCGCGGGCTTACGGTCAACCGTGCCGACTTCGACAAGCTTTTCGAAGAGCACCGTCAAAAGAGCCACGCGGGCGCGGAGCAGCGCTTTAAGGGCGGGCTTGCCGACAACACCGAGGCAACTGCGCGCCTTCACACCGCGACGCACCTTATGCACCGCGCATTGAAAGAAGTCTTGCACGACGAAAACGTCAACCAGAAGGGGAGCAACATTACCGCCGAGCGTTTGCGGTTCGACTTTACGTTCGGTCGTGCACTGACGCCCGAAGAAGTGCAGCAGGTAGAAGACAAGGTAAACGCGGCAATCAAAGCCGACGTCCCCGTCGTGTGTGAAGAAATGACAGTCGCCGAAGCCAAAGCGGCGGGCGCTGTCGGGTTGTTCGCGTCCAAGTACGGCGAGAAAGTCAAGGTCTATACCATGGGTTCGTTCTCCAAAGAAATTTGCGGCGGACCGCATGCCGCGCATACGGGCGAGCTCGGGCATTTCAAAATCGTGAAAGAACAGTCGTCCTCTGCGGGTGTACGCCGTATCAAGGCAATTTTAGAGTGATCGCTCTCGTATTTTCGTATAAACGAAGCGCCGCATTGCTTTTGGCGCTGATTGCGGCAGGGGCGGCGGGCATCGTTTGCGTGTGTCTTTTCGTGCCCGCCGTTTTGGACCTCGTGCTGTATATCGCTTCTATTTGCGTCTGTTTGATTGCGGGAACTCTCATCTGTTACGCGCTTGCAAGCCACCTGCTCAGAAAACAAATCTATGCGCTGCTATCGGCCGACACGCCCAAAGCTTTGCAAGACCGTATGCGCCGCTTGACGCGAAGAGCGGTTGCGGGCGGCGTCAAGGGCGCACTTTCGCTCGAATACGCCTACGCGTTACTTTATGACGGCAAGTGGAAAGAAGCGTTGACGGCCGCGTCCGACGCAATGGTGTTTGCGGGCGATAAAGCTAAGCCCGCCGCATATGTTTGCCTTTGCGGCGCATACTTCGGCCTCGGCGAAAAAGAACTGTTCGATACGTTTTACGAACGCGTCGAAAGCCATCTCAAAAGCGTCCGTAATCAGACGCCCAAAACGTCGGATGCGCTCGCTTCTCTCGTTGCCATGCATCATTGTTTTGACGGTGAAGAAAAACG
>JAIEBL010000379.1 GCA_029069015.1 Clostridiales bacterium | reverse complement strand
ATTCCTCTTCCAGCAAAAGGTTGAGGGACATCACGCGCACGCCGCCCTTGCTTTGTAGCGGGAAAAGGCCCATTTCGCTTCCGTATGCTTTTTCGTGAATGCCGAACATTTGCGGGATCGAAGGACCCGTTACGTCGGCGTCGAGTATGCCCGTCACGTAACCGAGTTTGCGCGCCGTCACAGCGGAAAGTCCCGTGACGAGCGACTTTCCTACGCCGCCCTTGCCGCTCACTATGGCGATCACTTTCTTGACCGTCGTGCCCTTATTCGGCTTTTCCAATAAACTCTGTTTTTCCATCTTTTCCGCGCAGCTTTCGCCGCACGTGTCGCAATTATGATTGCACGCCACCGCTTTTCGCGCCTCCTGTGTTCCGTCTCCGCCGCGTTTAGTATACGCCGCTCAATAACCTTTTTATTATAACCCGCCCTTGTGGGGCTTGTCAACCCTCCGCGCGAAAATTCAGTATCTTACTACTTGCGGTTCGCGCGGCTCTCGATATCCTGCAATTCGAAGCGGTATTTCTGCGTCGCGTCGGGATACTTTTCTTTATCCACCTCGCTCAGAAACATAGCGAGCGGACGCACCCAAAGCCCGCCGTCCCCGTATAGCTTACGGTATACCGCCATCTCTTCTCCCGTCTCGCTGTCTTTTGCGATCTCTTCCAACAGATAGTAATCACCCTTAAAATGCCTATAAATACCCTTGAGTCTTATTCTGTTCATCACGCTTATTTTCTCCTTTTTGATTTTCGTTTTCCGCTATACCGTAAAAGCCGGCTTTACGGCAGTGGGAACGTACGCGCGCATGGCCTCGTCGGTTTTGCGCTTTGCCGCTCCCGCAAACGATTTTTCATCCGTCAGATCCACGAGTTTTACGCGCGACTTGTCCCATGCTCCGCGTATAAACTCCGCTGTGGAGATCTGCAAGACAATATCGCTCAAAGACGGTATCCGTAATTTGAGCGGCTCGCTCGACTTTACGATCGGATACTTCCCGTTCTTTAATTTTTTGCCCGTAGCCAGTCGCCCGACCGCCAAACGCAATTCGTTTTGCCAAGCATACCTGTCTGTTTTGTTAAAGAGCGGATTGAGCCGCTGCGTTTTGTCCTCGCTGTAATAGGTCACGGCATCCATTAAAAACGCGTATCCTGCTTTCCGTTCCACACGCTCTAAAAATCTGTCAAGGAAAGCATCCATGTCGGTGATGACAACCGCCGTATCCACGAACTCCCGCAATCGCTCGCTCGGCGTTTCAAATGAGTTTTCATTCGGAAGGTAATGCAGACAGTACATGCACATAAGGTTAAAATACGGAATATCGCCCGCATCGATGATTTTCCTCTCCCGCATGACGTTTTTCAGCTCTTGCGGAAAGCAACGGAATATTTCATCCTCTTCGGCATTTGCCACCGTCTTTACCGCGCCCTCGTCTAAATCCCCGCGATAGTTGTTCACGAGCGCATCGTTTCCGATATTCTTCAACCGATTCCACGACCCGAAATCAGACAGCGATCGCATAAACATTTCCCCGCGCACGAACCTCTCCGCCCACTTTTTGTTCATCACCCGCACGGGCACAAAACAGTTTTGCATAAAGTTGCTTTCCTCAACGTCGGGGGTATTGTTATCCGTTGTTTCTTTTTCGTTGCTTCCCGTTGCCTTTTCTTGCATTCTCAAATGCCTCTTTCAAAGACGTTGTACAATCTTTTTTCGGGGTGCTCTTTGCAATTTCACCGAATTGATTTATGTTTATTTTTAGTAGATCCGACATTTCTCTGATGGATATGATTTTCGGTCTTTCACTTTCCGACAAGTTTTCATACCATAATTGCTCTGTCGCATCCATTCCATGATTGACGACTATGTAAGTACACCGCGTAAAGTCCGTTGTGAATCCGTAACCGTTTTGATATGCTACTTTTATAAGGTTCATTCTTTTTTCAAAGTCGCGCATTTTGATTTGTCGGGAAAAGTAAAAATGTTCCCATTCTGTACTGCCCTTATAGTTCTTTCGTAAGTTTTTTAATCTCTTACCGATGCGACTATTGTCATGTACTATCCTTATCATTTTATAATTAACAATACAATCTGCATTTTGCCTTATTAATTCTTCTATACTCTTATTTTGCAGCTTGCATATTTCTTTAACCACCTGCATGGACTTTTCGGCATCGTCGCAGCTTTTATGCTCCGTAAGGAGCGTTGCGTCAATGCTCAAATCTTTAAGCATATTTTCCAACGAACGATTTAAATAATTCGGATTGAATTTTGCAAAAAATTTTTGCGTATCATAAACATCAAACTCAAGTCGCTTCCTATGATATCTTTTATATGCCGTTTGTAAAAACTCCAAATCGGAAGAAATGCTATGCCCCAATATGATTTGATCGGGTCTTGTCAATAATGCCTTTAACTCTTCGTACCTTTTTTCAAACGTGGGACTATTGCAAAATTCAGCCTCCGTATAAGCTAAATGAATTTGAGGGTCAAACCCGTCCCTACCCAATTTGAAAGCATGTTCGGGGTTGATAAGGATATCCTTCTTTTCTAAAATTTCAAACTTTTCATTCGCAATCACATATCCAAACGAGCAAATGTGATTACCATCGCAACACTCGATATCAAAATACAAGTAAGTCATTTTATTCCCTTCTTACGTTTCAGCAAAACAACACAATTCTGGGCACAAGCGGCGTGAACGCTTGTCCCTGCCCCGAATTATAATATTTATAGTAAATATAGTCAATATTTTTTATAGTAAAACTGCTTTTAACTTTTTTGCTATTTGCGGATAAAATAACTCTCCGCCTTTTACGGTGCGTTTAACAAACATGCATCTTAAACACCTACACCGGTCCAAAAATTCTACTGTTGACCTAATTCACTTTTGTGTCGTTTATGTTGGTCGAGTTAACGGGACTTGAAGCCATTTTGAAAAATAAAATTTCAATTCTGAGCCGTTCTTTGGTACCTAGAAGCGATGTTAGCCTTTTCTGGCCCGCCTCTGGCCCAAGCAATGCAAACAAAAAAGTGTCATTTTTGAGGTATAAAAAATGCGAGAACATGGTCGGAAAAACGCGGAGACTGTCTACATTCTCAAAGCGCCATTTTAGACCGTTACCCCGAAAAAGCACCTTTTGAAAAACTATTACCTCCCGCAAAGTCTTAGGCCCGCCCCAAAATTTTAACATCAAAATGTTTGTGCTTCGCCTCTGCCCCAAAAATCCAAAACAACAGGGCTTCTGCCAAATAAATGCACAAGCCCTAAAACAACTAACTACACTAAAATAAATTTTACTCAGAAACTCAGATCACCCGTTTTGCGAATTGTTTTTGTTTATAAATATTACTCAACAAATGTTTTCATCCATTATTTTTTTAATAAG
>JAIEBL010000378.1 GCA_029069015.1 Clostridiales bacterium | reverse complement strand
CCCGTCGCCTGCCAATACCGTTTTGCCGTCTTTTTTTACGGCAACAATCGTTGTTCCTTTTAATTCCATTCCGAATACTCCTGTTGGAAAATTTTTACCTTTTTCAGATTTTTAAAAGATACTTTTTTTGATTATACACCATTTCGCGGAATAAATCAAACTAAATCGTTCGCTTTTTGAAATTCCCGCAAATCGGCAAGCGCGCGCTGTACGTACTGCGCTTTGCGTTTTTGCTTGTCACGCTCGGGAAAAGCGAGCGGCGGCAATAGTCCGAAGTTTGCGTTCATAGGCTGAAAGTTTTCGTTTGGCGCGGACAGATAGCGCATAAGCGCACCGAGCACCGTCGTTTCGGGCGGCAAAACAAGCGGCTTACCGCAAAGCAACCGCACTGCATTTATGCCGCACAAAAGCCCCGACGCCATGCTTTCCACGTATCCTTCCACGCCGCTGAGCTGCCCGGCAACAAACACGTTGGGTGCGCACAAGAGGCGCGAATAGGCGTCCAGAGCTTCGGGCGCGTGCACGTAGGTGTTGCGGTGCATAACGCCGTACCGTAAAAATTCGGCGTGTTCAAGCGCAGGGATCATGGAAAACACCCGCTTTTGTTCGCCAAAGGTAAGGTTGGTTTGGAAACCGACCAAATTGTACATGGTTTTTGCTTTGTTTTCGGCGCGCAGTTGCACTACGGCATACGGGCGTTTTCCCGTGCGCGGGTCAGTAAATCCCACGGGACGAAGCGGACCGAACCGCACGGTATCTTCACCGCGTTTTGCCATGATTTCGATGGGCATACACCCTTCGAAGATTTCTTTTTTTTCGAACTCGTGTAGTTTTGCACACTGTGCGCTCGTAAGCTCGCGGATAAAAGCGGTATACTCTTCTTTATCGAGCGGGCAGTTCAGATAATCGCTGTCCCCTTTCCCGTACCGATCCGCGCTGAAACAACGGTTCATGTCCACCGATTCCGCCGCAATGACGGGCGCTGCCGCATCGAAAAAGGAAAGCGCGCGAACCCGTGCTTTCAATGTATCGGCCAAATCGCCCACCGTAAGCGGACCTGTGGCAAGCACGGTCGGCCCGTTGCCCCAATCGGAAACAACGCGGTGCTCGATTTTTATATTCTTATGATTTCCGATTTTATCGGTTACTTTTTGCGTAAATAATTCGCGGTCGACGGCAAGCGCGCCACCCGCAGGTACACGGCAGGTTTCGGCGACAGAAAGCAACAGACTGCCCAAAGCACGCAATTCGCGCTTCAATGCCCCGCCCGCCGTGGTCTCTTCATCCGATTTGAGCGAATTGGAACATACGAGTTCGGCAAACGTATCGACGGTATGCGCGGGCGAACGTGTGATCGGCTTGCATTCGCAAAGCGTGACAGTATAGCCGCTTTCGGCTATTTTGTACGCCGCTTCGCATCCGGCAAGCCCCGCGCCTATTACCGTAACGTCCGTCTCGTTCGTCATGTTTAAATCTTTTCCTTAAACTTGCAGGTTTTCGACGCGCAAACCTTATAAGCGCCGTCTTTATACTGCCGTATCACCAAATGGCTGCCGCACTCGGGGCATTTTCCCTCGGCAACAGGCGAATTGGACGTAAAGCGGCATTCGGGATAACCGGAGCAACCGTAGAACACCGAACCACGTGCCGAAATTTTCTTCAAAGGTCTGCCGCACGTCGGACAGGGCGCAGAAGGAACATCGGGCGTTTTGTCTTGTTTCTCGTTTATATTGATGATATTCTTGCATTTCGGATAACCGGGGCATGCCAAGAACGTGACGTACTTCCCTTGCTTGATCACCATCGAGCGCCCTCA
>JAIEBL010000377.1 GCA_029069015.1 Clostridiales bacterium | reverse complement strand
GTGGCGATGCGCTTGAATGAGTTTATGGCTACGGCGAAAATAAATAAAAAGCAGTAGAAGCAACGAAACCCCATCGTTTCGCTTCCGTGGCAATGCGCTTGAACGATTTGATTGCTACGGCGAAAATAAAAATACGAAAAAAGAAAAAGAAAAAACAAGGAGAGTTTAAAAATGGAAACGGTCAAGACTTTGGGAGAAATCATCAACGACTACAAGGGTGAAACCTTAGACGTAAACGAAAACACGACGTTCGAAGACCTCGGCTTCGACTCGTTGGATAAAGTGGACCTCATGATGCAGGTCGAAGAAAAATTCGGCGTAACGCTCGGCGACGACCTCGTGGTTGCCACGGTCGGCGAGCTTGCGGCTAAAATCGACGAGCTGAAAAAGTAAGTATGAAAAAGGCTTTCTTGTTTGCGGGGCAGGGCGCGCAAACGCCGGGTATGGCGTGCGAGCTCGACTCTGCGCGGGTAAAGGAGCTTTTCGATGCCGCCGAACGGGTCCATCCCGGCATCCGTGCGCTCATGGAGAGCGGCACGCCGGAGGCGCTAGCCATCACCGCGAACACGCAGCCGTGCATGTTCGTGGCGGATTTGGCGTACGCCATCGACCGCGAAGAGAAAGAGGGCGCACCGGAAGCGGTGTGCGGCTTCTCGGTGGGCGAAGTGCCCGCGCTTGTGTACGCTAAGGCACTCGGCGTGGAAGACGGCTTGAAAATCATTGAAAAGCGTGCGGCGCTCATGCAGAAGGCGTGCGAAAAGACGGGCGGCGCAATGATCGCCGTTATCGGACTAACGCCTGCGGAAGCGGAAGAGATCGCGCAAAATACGGGGGCATGGGCGGCAAACTACAACGCGCCCAAGCAGACCGTGCTTGCGGTCACGAACGACAAAGTAGATGCGCTCAAAGCAGCGGTCGCCGAAAAGAAAGGGCGCGCGATACCCTTGAAAGTATCGGGTGCGTTCCATTGTCCGCTTTTATCGGAGGCGGCAAAAGAGTTCGAAGCGTACTTAAATACGTTTACGTTTAAAGCCCCCGCTATTCCCGTATATGCAAACCTTACGGGGCAGCCGTACGAAGGCGACAGTGCCCAAATGGCGCACACGCTTGCCATGCAGATGTGCTCGCCCGTGCGGTTTACGCAGACGGTCGCAAACATGAAAGAAAACGGAATAGAGCAATACGACGAAGTGGGGCCCGGCAAGGTGCTCACGGGCTTGGTTGCTAAAATTTTCGGATAAAAAATAAAGGAACGGAAAAGCGGTAAAACTTTTTCGCTCCTTTTTGATAATTTGATGCGTAGAGTCGGTACGCGTATGCACCGAATCGCAAAAGCAGCAAAAGGAGAACGCTTGAAATGGATAGCATTTTAAAGGGTAAGACCGTAGTCGTTACGGGCGCAACGCGTGGTATCGGTTTGGAGATCGCGCGGCAGTGCGCCGAAAAAGGTGCGTCGGTTGCCATACCGTACGTGGGCGCAGACCCGAGCGAAGCCGTCGCCGAAATCGAAAAATACGGCGTAAAGTGCAAGGCGTACGAGTGCAACGTAGCCGACTACAATGCCGTTCAGACGGTATGCGCGCAAATCGTCGCCGACTTCGGTGGCGTGGATGCGCTCGTAAACAACGCAGGCATCACGGCGGACAAGCTGATCTTGCGCATGACGGAAGAGGACTTCGATAAAGTTATCGCGGTCAACTTAAAAGGCGCGTTCAACATGATCAAGCACTTAACGCCCGTGTTCATGAAAGCGCGGCAGGGCGCGATCGTCAATATCAGCTCGGTCGTAGGGCTTATGGGCAACCCCGGTCAGATCAACTACTCGGCGAGCAAGGCGGGACTTATCGGTATTACGAAGACGGTTGCAAAAGAACTGAGCAGCCGCAACGTGACGTGCAACGCCGTTGCGCCCGGCTTTATCGACACGGCGATGACGGCGGTGATGACGCCCGAACAACAGGCGTTCATGCAAAAGAATATTCCGCTCGGCAGAGTAGGCACGGTAACCGACGTTGCGAAAGCGGTGCTGTTCTTCCTCGAAAATCGGTACATCACCGGCGAGGTCGTAAAGGTAGACGGAGGTATGTATATCTAATATGGATAGGAGAGTAGTCGTAACCGGTTTGGGCGTTATCTCGCCGGTGGGCAACGACGTTAAGACGGCGTTTGACGCGTTGAAGAACGGAAAGTGCGGCATCGACCGTGTGACGAAGTTCGACGCGACCGATTTCAAGGCGACGCTTGCCGCCGAAGTAAAGGACTTCGATCCGCTTCTGTATTTTGCAAAGGGCGAGCTCCGTAAGAACGACCTTTACACGCAATATGCGGTGGCTGCGGCAACGCAGGCAGTGGAAGACAGCGGTATTTTAGAGAAAATAGATCCCGAGCGTCTGGGCGTCTACGTGGGGAGCGGCATCGGCGGCATTTCCACCATGATGACCGAGCACGGTAAGCTTTTGGAAGGCGGCTACCGTAAGATCAGTCCGTTCTTCGTGCCGATGATGATCTCCAACATGGCGACGGGCACGATCGCGATCAAGTTCAACGCAAAGGGCGCAACGCTTCCCATCGTAACGGCGTGCGCCACGAGTGCAAACAGCGTTGGCGAAGCATACCGCGCCATCAAGCACGGCTATGCCGACGCGGTGATCGCGGGTGGCGCGGAAGCGGCAGTCAATCCGCTTGCGTACGGCGGCTTTATCAACTGTATGGCACTCTCGGCGGCGACCGATAAGAACGCGGCAAGCTTGCCGTTCGACAAACGCCGCGCAGGGTTCGTTATGGGCGAAGGCGGCGCCGTCCTTATTTTGGAAGAATACGAGCACGCCGTAGCGCGCGGTGCGAAGATCTACGCCGAAATGACGGGCTACGGCAATACGTGTGACGCGCACCATATCACCGCGCCCGATCCCGAAGCAACCGAAAGTGCGCGCGCAGTAAAAATGGCGGCACAGGAGAGCGGCATCCAAGGCGGCGCAGGCGTATACGTCAACGCGCACGGCACGGGCACGCCGCTCAACGATAAGACCGAAACGACGGCGCTCAAAAAAGCGTTCGGCGAAACGGAAGCACGCAAATTGAAGATAAGCTCCACCAAATCCATGACGGGGCACATGCTGGGCGCGGCGGGCGCGATGGAAGCCATCGTGTCGGTGCTTGCCTTGAAAGAGGGCATCGTTCCGCCTACGATCAACTACGTAGAACCCGACCCCGAGTGCGACCTCGATTACACGCCCAACAAAGCGGTAAAAGCGAATATTCAGTATGCGCTTTCGATGAGTTTGGGCTTTGGCGGACATAACGCCTGCGTCGCGTTTAAAAAAGTTTAATTTCCGAAAATCGGTTCAACCTTTAAAAAGTAGTAGTACTTACGAATAGGCATAGCACTTCTACGCAGAAACAAAGTAACATAAAGGAAGCACTCTCGGTGCGTCGGTAAAAGAGTGCGACGGTAAAAAAGATGGATATTAAAATCGTTAAGAATGTCGTCAATTTGTTTGAGAACAGTTCTTTGGGCGAAATGGAAGTCGAATCGAATGAAAACGGCAATCTTCTGAAGATACGGGTTAAGCGTGGCGGAACTCCGGAAGTGACGACAGCGGTCGCGCCGTCCGCACCTGCCGCACAGCCCGAAAAGAAAGTAAAAGAAGAGCTGAAAGCCGAAACCGATTCGGGTGACGGCGTGCTCAACTACAACTTCGTGCAGGACATCAAGTCGCCGATGGTGGGCGTGTTCTACACCGCGCCGCAGCCGGGGGCAGAGCCGTTCGTGCAGAAAGGTTCGGTCGTGAAAAAGGGCGACACCCTTTGCATTATCGAAGCGATGAAGCTCATGAACGAAGTTGTTGCCGAGCGCGACGGCGAGATCGTGGAAGTTTTGGCAAACTCGGGCGAGCTTGTAGAGTTCGGGCAAGTTTTATTCCGCATATTCTAGGGCGAGAGAAGCACGATGTTTACGAAAATATTGGTTGCAAACCGCGGCGAAATCGCGGTACGCGTCATACGGGCGTGCAAAGAAATGGGCATAGCCACGGTAGCCGTATTCAGCGAAGCGGACAGAGAAGCTTTGCACGTTTCGCTTGCCGACGAAGCCTATTGCATCGGACCTGCCTTTTTGAAAGACAGTTATCTGAACATGACCGCGATCATCGACGTAGCGGTCGGGACGGGCGCGCAAGCCATTCATCCCGGATACGGGCTGCTCAGCGAGAACGCGCGCTTTGCCGAGCTATGCGAGCAGTGCGGTATCAAGTTCATCGGACCGAAAGCGTCGGTCATCGACGCCATGGGCAATAAGGACGAGGCGCGCCGCACCATGAAAAAAGCGGGCGTTCCCATCGTTCCCGGCATGGATGCGATCACGGACGTAGAGGAAGCGAAACGCGTTGCAAAACAGGTCGGCTATCCCGTTATCGTGAAAGCAAGCGCGGGCGGAGGCGGGCGCGGTATCCGTATCGTTGAGAAAGAAGAAGACCTCGCTAAGAGTATCGAGCTTGCGTCCGGCGAAGCGGCGGGTGCGTTCGGGAACGGCGAAGTGTATATGGAAAAGTACCTGACGCACGTCAAGCACGTCGAGGTGCAGCTCCTTTGCGACGAGCACGGTAATGTCGTTACTTTGGGCGAGCGCGATTGCTCGGTACAGCGCAAAAACCAGAAACTGATCGAGGAAAGCCCCTGCGTCGTGTTGCCCGAACCCGTGCGGCAAAAGATGTTCGAAGCGGCGAAGAAAGCGGCAAAGGCAGTGGGGTATACGGGCGTAGGCACGGTGGAATTTTTGCTCGACCAAGACAAAAATTTCTACTTCATGGAAATGAACACGCGTCTGCAAGTCGAGCACCCCGTGACGGAATACGTGTCGGGCAGAGACCTCGTCAAGTGGCAGATCCGTGTGGCGGCGGGCCTTGCGCTCACCTTCACGCAAGACGACTTGCACATTTTCGGTTGCGCCATCGAATGCCGCATCAACAGCGAAGACGTCAAAAACAACTTCCGCCCCTCGTGCGGCACGATCGAGATGTTGCATATCCCGGGCGGACCTTGGGTGCGGTTCGATACCGCCATTTATCAGGGCTATACCATTCCGCCCTACTACGATTCGATGATCGGCAGGCTATACTGTTTGCCCCCGGCCGGTAGCAAAGCATTGCGGAAATTAGGCGCGGCCGTATG
>JAIEBL010000376.1 GCA_029069015.1 Clostridiales bacterium | reverse complement strand
CCGTGACGCCCATCACCATATAGACGATTTCTCCGTTTTCGTCTTTCGTTATCCTGTATTGCAGCGAATCGGTTTCCGGCGCTTCATCCCGCAAAAAATCGTCGCATTCGGTGCAAACGTAGTTCTCATAATTATGCCCGCCGCTTTCGGGAATGGGAATTACCTCCACCGTATGCAGCCCGCATTCATAGCACTCGTAGATGAAACACCCTTCCTTCGAGCAGGTCGCGGGGATTTCGCGCGTCTTCAAATTGTGCGTATGTACGTACGAATCGTTACAGCCGCAAACGCATAGCAAAAGGAAGACCGCCAAAAGCGCAAGAAAACCTATATTCTTACCTTTCGTTCTCTGCTTCATACCCTTTCGCCCCCCGAAAACGCCCGTGTCCGCTTGCTACGAAACCATTTTACCACAGAGCGCACAAAAAAGCAAGGGGGGGCAACGGAAAAATTCTCGCTGCTCTTAAAAAGAGGCAAAGGGCGTATTTACGCCACAATGCGGCGGGCGCAGATAAAGTAGGATTCACGGGTCGCCGAGATCGGTTCGATGACGGCGTAGTCGCTCGCGGTATGCAGAATGTAGTTATTGCCCAAGTAGAGCGCGACGTGCCCGATCCGTTCCACGCCGCTCTTGTTCTTGCGGGAAGCGTTCGTAAAGAACATCAGGTCGCCGCGGCGGACGTTTTTGCGGGAAACCGCCGTCCCCTGCTGGCTTTGCTCGCGCGAAGTCATGGCAAGATTGACATTTGCGCCCTTTTTGAAAATATACTGCATAAGCGACGAGCAGTCGAATTCGTCGGTGGTAAAGGCGCTGTTGAGCGCGCCGTTACCGTAGTGATACCGCTGCGCACCGTACACGTACGGCGTGCCCAGCCAGAGCTTCCCTTGCTTAATTACCTCTTCGATTTTTTCCGAGCCGATTGCAAACGATTTTTCGGTCAGATATTTTGCGGACACGTAGCCCACCGAGCCGCGGTAAGCAACGGTATACCAACCCCCGCTTGCCCCAAGCGGCATGACCGAATCGCCTGCGTCCATCGTGCCGATGCGCGCATAGCTCGTCCCCCGCCCTGCGCGAATGCACAGCCCGTCCGTATTAGAACAAACGAGCGTATCCGTTTGCTCTTTCGGTTCGGGCGTTTGCGTTGCGGGCGGTTCAGGCGTCGTAGACGTTGTAGGGGTTTCGGGAAGTTCGGGCGTTTCGGGGATTTCCGACGCAGGCGGTTCGGGCGTCGTCGGGTCTTCCTCTTGTATGATTTGGTTGGGTACGGGCTCTTTTAATTCCGTTTTAGCGGTCTGCTCGCAGCCCATAAGCGGCATAAGCGCCGCCAAAAAACAAACAAGCCATTTGCATTGTTTCAATCGTATGTACCTCGCATTTTACCCTTTCGGGCGAATTGTACGGGGATTATAGCATACAAAAAGGCGCCCGTCAAGAGGGGCGCCCATTTGTAATTTCTGTGAAATTTGCGCATCGCGTATAAAAACGCGAGCGTTGGGATTTGCCAAAAAGATGTTATTTTACGTCGATACCGAGCGTGCCCAAGAACTTGTAGTAAGCGGCATTGCCCTGCTCGTCGTCCTTGAAGACGGCGGTGTTACGCAATATCTCTTCGCAGACGCGGTTGATCTCTTCCTTGATGTCGAGGCGCGCTTCCACGGGTCCGATCTTGGCAGAGCCGCTCGTTTTGAGAAGCTTCTCGATCATCGGCTGATGCACGCGCATATCGTCGGCGAGTTTGTCCGCGCTGTATTTGACTTCCTTGGTGATGTACTTTTCCACTTCGTCCATCTGGCGCGCAAGCCGTCCGGGAAGCACGAACAAGCCCATTGCTTCGATAAGACCGATGCTCTCGCTCTTGATGTTGTGGTACTCGGGGTGTGCGTGGAAAATGCCGTCGGGGTACTGCTCGTCGCAACGGTTGTTACGGAAGATGATATCGATCACGTAGGTATCGTCGTTCTTGCGCACGATGGGCGTGATAGCGGAATGCTGTTCGCCCGTGTTTGCCAAGATGCCCACGCTTTCGTCGTTATACGCGATCCACGCGTTATTGACTTTCTGCGCAAACTCGATGAGCTTTTCGCGGTTGGAGCAGGAAAGGCGAAGCACCGAGTTGTACCAATCGGGAATGCACATATCGATATACGGGTATTCTTTATTTTTGAGCTTGGTTTTGACGGGCGCTTTGAACATGGGCATGACCTTTGCGCCGCCTTGGAAATGGTCGTGCGTCAGCACCGAACCGCCGATACGCGGGAGCGCCGCATTGCAACCGATGAAGTACGCGGGCATGAAGTCCACGAAGTCGAAAAGCTTGACGATCGTGCTGTCGTCCACTTTCATGGGCGTGTGTTCGGCGTTTACGCAGATGCCGTGCTGATTGAAGTAGGCGTACGGCGAATATTGCCAGAACCAATCTTCTCCGCCTAAAGTAAGCGGCACGGTTCTGAGCGTCTGACGGATCTGACTGCCCGCAGCGTAGCCCTCGTTCTCGCGGCAGATCGTGCAAGCGGGATAGGACGAGGATTTCTCCTTCAACGCTTCCGCCGTCGCCTTATTGCTCTTTTCGGGGCGGCAGGTGTTGATCGTGATTTCCAGCTTGCCTTTGGTGCTCTTGGCTTCCCACTTGATGTTCTGGCTGATCTTGGTCAGCTTGATGTAGTCGGACTTAATGCCGTAGTCGTGCAAGAACTCGAACGCTTTTGCGGGGCTCTTTTCGTGCAGGTCGCAGAAAAGGTCGGCGATTTCGGCGGGGCGCTTGCAGACGATGTTCATGAGCTTGCCGCCGAACAGTTCGCGCTGGTCCTCGGTAATGATACCGTTCTCCACCGCGTACGACACGAGCGGTTCGAGCACCGTATCGGGACGGTCGAGCGCATCGATGGCTTCATAGTCCACCTCGTACTGCACGTAATCGTTGAGGTGCAACTCGCTCAAGATTAGGTTACGCGCCCAGATCACGTCCAGATCGTCGAGCAGAAGGTTGGACTGCGCGTAGTACAGCAAACTTTCCACACAAGGGTAAATCAACATTTTTCTATCTCCTTTTCCTTTTAATTTGCAAGCTGTTGAGCTCTATCGGTTTCACCGTTTGCATAGAGCTTTTACAGAGTGTTGCCTTTTTTTATTTTGCACGCTGTTTGGCTCTATCGCGACTATCGTTTGCATAGAGCGTCTTCAGCGAACAATACGTAGGTTATTCGGGTTTGACGGTATTGATATACTTTTCCACGTTGAAGTATTTCCAAGGCGTTTTCTCGAGTGGCGGGAAAACTTTGAACACCATCGTCTTTTTGGTGACGGGGTGCGCAAAGCTGAGCGAATACGCCCAAAGCGCGAGGTTGTGCACCTTTGCGAGCGTGTCGCCGCCGTACTTGGCGTCGCCGAATACAGGGTTGCCGATGTTTTGAAGCTGCACGCGGATCTGGTGCGATCTGCCCGTGCCGAGCGTGACGTCGAGGAGCGCAATACGGTCGGCTTCTTCGAGCACGTGGTAATCGAGTTCGGCTTGCTTTGCGTTTTCCGTCCTTGCAAGTGCCACGCGCACGGTGTTCGTTTCCTCGTTCTTAACGAGCCAGTTTATAAGCTTTGCGCGTCGGTCGAGCGGCGTCCCCACCGTGACCGCCAAATATTTCTTTTCGAACGTGCCGTTCTCCATCTGCGCGCACAGCCGCTCCGCGCTCTTACTGTTGCGGGCAAACACCATCACGCCGCCCGTCGGTCTGTCCAAGCGGTGGACGAGCCCGATAAATGCGTTTCCCGGCTTGTTGTACTTGACCTTGACGTAGTTCTTGATCTGGTCGAGGAGCGAAACGTCGCCGCTGCTGTCGCCTTGCGTGGGCACGTTCTGCGGCTTGACCGCCACGATAATCTGATTGTCTTCGTAAAGAATAATAGGCTCTTCCATTTTACTCTCCTGTTTCCGTAACCGCCTGCCAGAGTGCCGAATTGCCGCAAGGCAGCAACACGCCTTTTTCCGCGGTCAGCAGCGTCAGCTCGTAGCCTTGCGTTTGCCCGCAGCCGAGCGTCAGCGTAAGAATGTTTTGCATGACCGTTGCGGAAAGCCCCGTCGTGTAACTGTTGATAAGATAGAACAGCGGCTTCTCCGACAGCACGCCCGTGGTCAGCTTTACGAGGTCGTAAATACCGTCTTCGAGCTTCCACATTTCGCCGTTCGGTCCGCGCCCGTAGGACGGCGGGTCCATAATCACGGCGTCGTACGTTTTGCCCCGTTTGATCTCGCGGGCAACGAACTTCGCGCAGTCGTCTACGATAAACCGCACTCTGTCCTGTGCTACGCCCGAGAGCGTACAGTTTTGTTTGGCGCGGTCTACCATGCCGCGCGCCGCGTCTACGTGGGTCACGTGCGCACCCTCTTTCGCGAGCGCCACCGTCGCGCCGCCCGTATAAGCAAACAGATTGAGGACGCGGCTTCCCCGCTTTGCGCTCTTTACGAGCGCGCGCATTCTGTCCCAATTGACCGCCTGTTCGGGGAAAAGTCCCGTATGCTTAAACCCCATGGGCTTTATCGCAAACGTAAGGTCGCGGTAGGATATCGTCCATTCTTCGGGGTACGGTTTAATTTTCTCCCAATGACCGCCGCCCTGTTCGCGCACGTATCGGGCGCACAAGCCCTTATACTGACCGCGGGCGACTTGCCGCGTCCCGCGCACCTGCGGGTCGGGACGGAGCAGAATCACAGTCCCCACCCGGTCGAGCTTTTCGCCGCCGCCCGTGCCGAGCC
>JAIEBL010000375.1 GCA_029069015.1 Clostridiales bacterium | reverse complement strand
GTCTTGCTCTATGCTATTTTCCGCTTTGTCGGGTTCGCTTGCCTGCGGCGTTTCTTCCGCTTCCTTTTCCTGCGGTTTTGGGTCTTTGAAGAACACAATAAAGTATATGATAAACAGCACGACGCCTACCGTAAGCGCTGCATCCGCAATGTTAAACACGGGGAACGTCGTTCCGAGAAGCGGCAGGTCGCAACCCCAAAATACGATTTCCACAAAGTCGCGCACGTAATGCAACACGAGGCGGTCGTAGAAATTGCCGAGCGCACCCGCTATGATCATCGCAAACGCAAGGCGCATTAGTATATGCCGCTTACGGCAACGCACCATCAGATAGAAAAACACACCCACGGCAATCACGGTGATCAGCAGGAAGATAATGCGAATCGCGTCGTCGGAAAGCACTTTTTCCAACCCGAACGCACTGCCGAACGCCGCCTTAGTGTTGCGCACGTAGGTGATGTATAAAAAGTTGGGAATCAGCCGAATGCTGTCCCCAAGCTCCATAAAATGCCCGATAAGCGCCTTTGTGATTAGGTCGAGTGCAAACAGCGCCACAAGCACGATCAGCTCGACTCTTGCACCTTTGATATACGCCCAAATGGACTTTGCCACCTTTACGGCAAAGTCCTTTGCGCCGAGCGGCGTCCTTTCGCTTTGGGAAGGCACGGACACATTCAAAGACGCGTCGCTTTGTTCCTGCTCGACCTCTTCGTTTTCTTCCGTATTGTTATTTTTGATTGGCATATGGTACGGTTATTCCCACTCCCTGCGGCGACAGCAAAAAGATATTGCCCGCTACGCGGTGCACGCTGCCGCTGAGCGCATACGTTGCGCCCGAAACGAAATCGAGTATGCGTTGTGCCGCCGCCGGCTCGACGTTGTCGAGGTTCACAACGGCAGGTTGACGCTCTTTGAGGTAATCGATAAGAAGTTGCACGTCTTCGGGCGTTTTGGGTTCGTAGACTACCACGTTGCGCATAAAAGGCGTATCCATCACTTTCGTGGGGGCGCTTTTCTGCTGTTTCATCGTGGGCGTTTGCGAATACTCGGGGATACCGTTACCCGTATTGTGCGTATCCTCGAAATATTCCATATCGTTTTCGTCGCCGTTAAAGTTGCGCCCTTTCTTTGCCCAATCGCCTAATCTCATGGTTTTTCCTTCCTTTATCCGTTTATCGTGCGCCGAACAGCGCCTGTCCCGGTCGAATCATCGTAGCGCCGCACATGATTGCCGTTTCGAAATCGTCGCTCATGCCCATCGAAAGCGTGTCGAACGTAGCGCATGATTTTTGCATTTTTTCGTACAGCGCGCACGCCTTTTCGTAGAGTGCATGCGGTGCGTTTTTGGGTAGCACGCACATCATGCCGCGAACGCGTATGTGCGCGCAGGTTTCGGCATAGCCGAGAAGTTCTTCTGCACCGTCCGCGAGAACACCGCTTTTGCTTTTCTCGCCGCCGCCGTTCACTTCGAGCAGGATTTCCGTCGTAACTTTACCTGCCACACTTCGTTTTTCCAACTCGTCCAAAAGCGGCACGCGGTCCACCGACTGAATCAGCGCGGTTCGCCCGATAAGGTATTTCAC
>JAIEBL010000374.1 GCA_029069015.1 Clostridiales bacterium | reverse complement strand
ATATAATTGTGATCTTCTTAAAATCGATGCCGATCTTGACGGTTTTAGCTGCGACGGGCTCTTGCGTTACCGCGTACAGCCGCCTGTCGCCAAGCGTCAGCGAGACTAGGTTTACTCCGCCGATATTCTCGTTCGATACGACGTCCGCCTTGATATCGCCGTCAAGCGTGATCGCGTCGGTGGGAAGCAATAGCTTGCCTTTAAGTCCCGCGCGCGCAAGCGCCTTCGGGAGTACCGTCTTCGCGCCGAGGAAAGCGAGCGCGTCGCCCGTTACTTCGCAGTCGATATAGTTGTACTCGGGTATGCGCGGCAATACGGACTGCTCCGTTTCCTTGTCGAACAGATGAATACGGTTTATATCGAACGCCACGTCTATGATATCGCCCGCCGCAAAATCGTGGTCGCCGACATCTTTTATAATGATCCGCGTGGCGCCGCCGCCGTCGCCGCTTACGTTGATATCGCCGTAGATGAGCGTCTCGCTGCCCAGTTCTTCCTTGTGCGACACTTTAACCTTAACGACTGTGCCGCTCTTTTTGCTATCGGCATCTACGACCGAAGCGTTCTCGGGGCGAAGCCCGATACACACCGCGGTATTCCCGTCGAGATATGCGGGGTTCGCTTTGTACAGCGCGGAATACGGCAGGGTGATTTTTGCATCCGAACCGATAAAATCGATCGTTACCTCGTCGCCCGATTTTTTGAGCGTACCTTCAAAAAAGTTCATTTGCGGCGTGCCGATAAAGCCCGCGACAAACTTATTGGCAGGATAGTTGTACAAATTTTTGGGCGTGTCGATTTGCTGCACGAAACCGTCCTTCATGACGACGATCCGCGTGCCCATCGTCATGGCTTCCACCTGATCGTGCGTGACGTATATAAAGGTGGTTTGAAGTTTGGAATGTAGCTTGCTGATCTCCGCACGCATTTGCGTTCTGAGCTTAGCGTCAAGATTGGAAAGCGGCTCGTCTAAGAGCATGACCTTCGGCTCGCGCACGATGGCTCTGCCGAGCGCTACGCGCTGACGCTGTCCGCCCGACATTTCTTTGGGCTTTTTGTCTAAGTACTCGGTGATGCCCAAGATTTCCGCCGCCTCAACGACCTTGTTGTGAATGACGTCATTAGAGAGCTTGCGCAGTCTCAGACTGAACGCGATATTTTCGTACACGGTCATGTGCGGGTACAGCGCGTAGTTCTGAAAGACCATCGCGATATCGCGGTCCTTAGGCTCCATGTCGTTTACGATGACGTCGTCTATCTTAAGCTCGCCCGCAGAAATATCTTCGAGCCCCGCGATCATACGCAGCGTCGTGGATTTGCCGCAGCCCGAGGGCCCGACGAATACGATAAACTCCTTGTCTTGGATTTCCATGTTGAAATCGTTGACGGCTTTCGTGCCGTTGGAGTAGACCTTGTACATATGTTTTAAGCTGACATTTGCCATAATTTCTCCTATTAGCCTTTGACCGAGCCACCGGTAATACCTTCCACGTAGTATCGTTGCAACCATATAAACAGCGCAGTGATCGGAATGGATACCACGACCGCTGCGGCGCAGAACACGGTAAAATATTCGCTTGCCA
>JAIEBL010000373.1 GCA_029069015.1 Clostridiales bacterium | reverse complement strand
CCGTGCTAGCCGTGCAGCTTACGTCCGTCCAAAAGCTCGGAAAGTTCAAGGTCTTTGGCTTCCCCGTTCGGCTCGCCGAGCCCGAAAAATTTCATCAAGTCGTCGAACGTTATATCATCCGACGGATCGACCGTGCCGCGCGAGAAGTCAAGCAAATACTTCTTTTCAAGCTCCTGCATAAAGAGCTGTTTATAGTCCACCCAGGTAAGCCCCTCGGCGGGTGCGGTCCTAAGGTACACGACCTTGTCTTCCGTGCTGTCGTAGTATTGATGCGCAAAATCGTATTCGGGCTTTATGCCGTCCGTAAGGTCAGACGCTACCACGCCCGCAAGCGTTTTGATAAGGTCGGACGAGTGCAACTGCTCTTGGGCGGGCTTTAACGCGCCGTCCTCACCTTCGTTGAGTTTCGTTAAATCGATGACCGTTTCGAACACGTCGAGCCGCACTTTGCCGTTTTGCGCCTCGCTCAGCGGGAACACGCGCGACGCTTTATCGAGCGCCGTCGATACGTTTTTATTGACCGCGTTCTCGATCTTATCGCGCACGGATTCCGAATCGTCCGAATTGCTTACGCGGCGCATAATACCGTCGAGGACCTTATACGTACGCGCCATCTGCTTGTCGTTCATATTGTTCAGGCGCAACACGTTATCGATGCTCGCGTTCGCCTCTGCGGGCACTTCCGCCGTCACGTAGAACCGCTTGGGTAAAACGAGTTTGGTCAAAAATTTCATGTCCTTTCCCGTGTTCTTTTTAAGAAACGCCTGTGCAATGCCGCGCGCATCGGCAGACACGGTCACCTTCACCGTTTTCACGGTCGCGGATTCTCCGTCTTTGACACCCGTTTTCTGACCGAACGTGATCTGATCCACGCGCGCAACGGAAGACAGCGAATCGAACGAATATTCGTTTAAGAAATTGCCGATTTTCGAAATACTTTCACCGAGCGCGTCGACGGACTTCCCGATCGCCGCCGCCAACATTCTGTCGCTAACGTGCAAAACGTAGTCTTCGTGGCGGCTTTCGTCGTACGCGCGCAACCTTTCCAGATCCATGTTGTCGCGGGAAAAAATTTCGGAGAGCTTTTCGATAAAAGCGTCGGTGTTTACGGACGCGGCGCGCTCGGGCGCAAAGTAAAACAGTCCGTCGCCCTGCGCCGGTTGCAGAACATATTTTTCGCCGCTCTCACCCTCTTCCGAAGCGAACAATTCGTTCATCAGTTCGCTGAGCGAAAAACGCGCGTCTTCTTTGATAAAGAGTTCCTTTTTGAGTTCCTTTTCGAACGCAACGTAATCGGCGTCCGAATAGCCGTTCGTTACGATTTTCTTTTTGTTGGAGTGGGTCAGGTCGTACATGACCTTGAAGCAGTCCATAAGACTTACGCTGAAATACTTCTTCGTAAAGTAATTGCCCGTAAAATAAACTCCCACGTTAAAAATGACGATCAGAATGAGCGTCGTAATCAAACAGTTGCGGCATCCGTGCCTTTTCTTTTTTAACGGTGCATCGTCTTTTGCCATGCTCGTTCCCTTTCCTTTCCATGCGTTACACGCACAATTAAAAATCGCAGCCCCGTACGTGTTAGGCCTGCCACTATTGTACTATCGCGCATGCGTCGCGTCAATATATAGAAGATTAGATTTTAATTAAATTTGCTTCCGAAACAATGCGGGTCAGAATTCAATCAGTTTGGACAGCCGCACCGTGTCGCCCGTCGTGACGACGAAACGCGGCAAATCGTTTTTCGTACCGCTGTCGGTCAGGATAATGATTTGCAGTTTGCGGTTTTGCTCGAACCGTCTGAGCGCGTCGTCTGCCGTCGCCGACACGGGCAATACTTCGTAGTACGCCTCGCAAGCCCGCGCAAAATGTTGCACCGTACGCGACACGGCAAACGCGTTCCAATCCGCTTCTTGGCTGAGTGCTTCCACGACCGTCTTATTACCGAAAACCCCGATGATCTCGCCGCCGCGCACAACGGGCATAAACGAAAAGTTGCTCGCCGCCATAGTGCGCACCGCGTCGAACAGGCTGGTGTCCGCCGACAAATACGCCGCTTCTTTCGCGACCGTGCCCACAAGAAGGGGCGGCGCGGTGATCAGAGAAAGAATGTACTCGGCTTTGTCCGCCACCGACGCGTGCGGCTCTGCGATCACGATTTCGGTATTCGATTTGTGCACGATGGCGTTTCTGAGTCTGCTGTAGTCGTAAAGATCGTCGGCGTACTTGCGCACCACCGCGCTTTTGACCGCCGCCGCGCGCACCGCATCCGAAAAGGTCATGTTGCTCTTTAAAGAGAACCGCGTATGCAGCGCTTTGTCGATTTGATTGTAGGCGGATATAAACCGCACGGCGTTATTCGTACCCATATATACAGTATACAAAATTTTCGCCTTTTCGTCAATACCTGCGCCTGCCCTATGCCGCAAAACTTTTTGCACGCTCTATGCCCCTATGCGCATATGCGCAAAGAGAGGCGTTTACAGCGACCAGAGCCTGCGCCCCTCCGCTCTTGCCTCGCCGTCCTCGCCTTTGGGCGCGCGTACGCGGTACGAGGATAAAAAGCGCGTGAGGGCGTAAAGATCCACCCAGATTTCCTTTGCCCCTTTTTCCTGTTCGGGAGAAAAGATGAGTTGAAGTCCGAAGTGCAAATGCGGGCTGCACGACTTGAGATTGACGTTTTCGCGGTCGGAATACCCCGTAACGCCCAAGTAGCCGATGACCTCGCCCGGCGTCACGCGCTTTCCGACCTGCATACCGGCGGCAAACGGTCTATCCTTGCGCAAGTGTGCATAGTACCAATAGCGCAGATTATCGTCCGATCGGATCCCTACGCGCCATCCGCCGTATCTGTTCCACCCGCATTCCGTCACAGTACCGCCCTCGGTCGCCACGATGGGCGTGCCTACGCTTCCCATAATGTCGTGGCCTAAGTGCTTACGCTTAAAACCGAAGGAACGCGACGAACCGAAGTCGTCGTAATGGTTGTACCAGTGCCCCGCCGCGAGCGGAAAACAACACCGTAGCCCGTGTCCCTTCTTTCCCGTGCCCTCTTCCTCGTAGTCACCCACGATGGGACGCAGCACCGCGCCGTAGGACGCGCGGAGATAGGCGGCGTACTTCGACTCGCCGAAAAGCTCGTCCATCGTTTTTCCGTCCTTTATATCCGCCACGAGCTTTTTGAGATTTTTCTCGTCCGTGCTCTTTTTGAAGCGGTTGCCGTTCTTTAAAGCAAGGTAGGCAACGGCGTCCGAAAAGTTGAAGCCGCCCGAGCTTTCGTATAGCTCCTTATCTGCTTTCAGACACGCCCGAAGCGCCCATTCGCTGACGGCAACGTCCACCCATTTGATCTCGGGAGCGGGTGCAAAGGCGCACATTACGGCCGCCGCAACAATTACAAAAGCCGCCAACGCGGCACGTGTTTTCTTTTTCATGATACGCTTAGTGTGCCCGCGTGTATATGCGTTTTATACGCAAATGACGGCGTTCTATTCTATGCGTATATTGGATTTTTCGGCAAATACGCTTTACTCGGCGGTATGTGCTTTAAAAAATCCCGCCGCGGCCCTGTCGATGATGCCCGCGCCGCAAAACGCAAGCGCATCGCATTTTGCGGTAAAGTAAGCGGCTCTGCGGTACAGCTCGCAGAACGTATCGTAGGCGCACGCATTTTTGCCCCTTTCGATGAGCGCACGGGCAAGAGCATGCGAGCTTACGCCCTCTATGGGCGCTTCCCGCGCAGGATACACGGCGGCAAGGCAAACGTCGTCGGCGTGGCGTAGCGCGTCGGCAAAATCATTTAACAGACTTTGCGTGCGCGTATAGGTGTGCGGCTCGAAGATGATGCCCACGCGCGCGTACCCCGCGTTTTTCAGACTTTCGATCGTGCTTTCGATTTCGTGCGGGTGGTGTGCATAGTCCGAAAACACGTCGCAATTCCCGACGCGCCCCAGCTTTTGCAAGCGGCGGTCGACACCCGTGAACTGCTCCAATCCCCGCTTTATATCCTGAAAGGAAAGCCCCGACGCAAAGCTTGCAGCCGCTGCCGCAAGCGCGTTGTACACGTTGTATTTGCCGGTCATGCCGAGTTCGCATTCCATGAGCTCGTCGC
>JAIEBL010000372.1 GCA_029069015.1 Clostridiales bacterium | reverse complement strand
TTCCCGGTTTTCTTCGAGAATGGTCGCTTCCGAAAGTTTGACCTGTTGTTTAAAGGATTTGCTTTTCATAGAGCCCTCTTAGGAAATGGTGATTGCGTAACATTCGTCAACAGTGGTGTTGTAGTTGATATTATAATACCCGGTAGGTTGTCTGCCTAATCCGGTGGCAACTTTTATATAATAATCGTTTCTGACCGATCCACCCGATAAAGTATAGGTTATTTCATGATAGCCGAAGCCGGTGATGGCATGGGCTGCGTTGGCGGTCATATAGTCTAGCGTCATTTTATTTTCGGTATCGAAAAATTGATCGATTCTGAATCCGTCAACGAATAAAACAAGCGGAATTCCGTTTTCCATTTTTTGCTTTGCCAACGTATAATTGAAGTTTCCGTTTGACATGCAACTTGCATAAGAGATGCTTCTTCCTTGTTGCGCAACGTAAGCATTCATTCCGCTTCTGAACTCTTGAATCGTCGTTCCCGGGGCGACGACGTTGGTGCCCATTTTATAGTAGAGAGTTGCGACTAATTGACCGGCTTCGGTCGTCCATTCCCTATAGATGTATTGCCCGAAAATAATAGTGCCGGGTGTAAATCCGGGGACTAATTCGGGATAGAAGCGAGTCCAATAGCCTATAACGTTTGCGCCGGCAGCGGGAACGCAGGCATTTGTAATGTTCTCTCCCACGGGATAGTAAGCGGGATGTTGTTTTGCGATTCTGTGTTCATTGATTGTTTGATTTTCGAAATAAAACGACTCCGTTCCGGTAGTAATAACCGCAGCGTCGCCGCGGAAGGCTTTGGTTTTTAAAAGGTCTACTATTTCGGAAGACAACACCACATTGCCCGTTTCGGGATCAATGAAATTTCCGTTCTCGTAAACCAAAAAGCTTGATAAGTTGACATATATTTTTTTATATTCTTCCGACGAATAACCGTTGTACGGATTCGTCGCATTAAAGTAGAATTCCGTGACTTGGAAAATTCCGGTCGTGTTGATCACCAATGCATATCCTTCGGTATCCTCATATTGCATTGTATATATGTATCCGAGTCGGTCTAAGAAAATGTCGTAAACGGGTTCTTTGGTGATTGCGATGTTTTCCGCCGTTACGCATTCTTCTTCGAGAAAATCCGATAGCGCCGCTTCGAAGACGGTATTGGCTTCATCCTCATAAACGTCGGCGTGCGCAACGGTTAAAGTGCCTAACGATACTACGAATAGTACCATTACTATGCTCAGAATGCTGATACGTTTTTTCATGTTTTTTCTCCTTTTGCTGTTCACACCATTTAGACGGTAAAATACGGAGAAATGTTACTGTTATTCTTTAAGCTTTTTTAAACCTCGGAAGCATTTTTGACGAACGGTGCTGTAATTGATGTTTAGAAGCTCTGCAATTTCTTTTAAACGGTACCCTTCGTAATAATGCATGATAATGATGTCGTACGTTTCCGTATCCAGCGTTTTAATACGATCTTTGTATTCGCCGAACAGTACGGTTTCAAACGTATCATCGGGTTTAGACAGCTTAATGTCTTCTAACGATAAAGCATACTTTTTGTTTTTTGTCAAAGTGTCTTTTGCAAGATTATCGCAAACCGTATAAACCCACGCAGTGGGGCGTTCTATGTAGCTATCTACGCCTTTGTGAAGCAGCTTTAAGAAAAAGTCTTGCGCGACGTCTTCCCCTAAATTTTTGTTGTGAAATTGAAAATATATGTGACTGACGATTTTCGGATAATAAAAAGAATATAGCTTATTGAAATTTTTTGCTATAGACAAATCCTTCAGTAGTTTGTTGAATTCTTTTTCATCCATCGTAATTGCTTGCTTTGTCCGGTGTTCTTTTGATTTGTGTTCAGTATAACAGATTAGGAAATTTTTGTCAATTCGTCATTGTTTTAAATAATTTGACAAAAAGATTGAAAATTTGCTGAAATTGTTCAATATTCAATGAATTTTGTAACATTTTGAAACGAAACATAGTCTCTAAATTAGCGAAAGAATACGGGGAATGGAAGGATGAAATTCATTGATGCACACACGCTTTACGAAAACTTACTGTTTGCTTACTTTTCGATGGAAAAGAATACGGTGCGTTTGCTTTATTCCGAAAAGATAAATTTGATTATGGAGCGTTTTCTGGATATCTTTGAGAATGAAGATATGCAAAAAGGGACCACTCACGTTTATTACATCCGATTGATATATTCGAATCCCGACATTGTAAACAAAACCGATTTTGTGAAAAAATTGAATATCAGTTACAGTACTTTACAACGGTATCGTGATAAGTATAGCAACACGTTGAAGCTAGTCATAGACCGATATTTAAAGACGGCATAAACAGCGAAAACTGCCTTCGCTGTCTTCATAAAGAAAACCAAGACGAAAAAAGAAGCAACCCGAAAAAGTTCGGATTGCTTTTTTGGTGTACCCGGCGGGAGTCGAACCCGCAACCTTCAGCGTCGGAGGCTGACACTCTATCCAATTGCGCTACGGATACATGGGAATATATTGTAGCACCGTACGGAAAGATAGTCAAGTAAATTTGACGGGGCGGCGGGGAAGTGCGCGTGCTTTGCCGTGGGCGCAGCGAGCGGAATAGGCTTTACGCGGACGACAACCGTCACACGGATTCGAGCAGCATTTTGTCGGCGACGAGTGCAATAAATTCGCCGTTCGTGGGCTTTTCGTTGTGGTTGTAGACGCGCACGCCGAAGAGGGAATTGATATTCTCGATCTTGCCGCGATTCCAAGCCACTTCGATGGCGTGGCGGATGGCGCGTTCCACTTTCGACGGGCTGGTGTCGAATTTTTCGGCAACTTCGGGATAGAGCTTTTTGGTAATGCTGTTGATGATATCGGGATTGTCGATTGCCATTTTGATGGCTTCGCGCAAGAACTGATACCCTTTGATATGTGCTGGGATCCCCACGGTGATGAAAATATTCGTGATCTTCTCTTCCAGCGTGCGGTTGTGGATCTGCCGCGCTTTGTTTGGTTGGGCAGGCACGGGTACGGCGCTCGTCAGCCCTTCCAACCGCTTGATAAGCGCGTCGCCCGCAATCGGCTTTACCATATAGTAGTCTGCGCCGAGCGTCGTCGCTTTCGTGATGAACGTGTCTTGATTCAAGGCGCTTGCCACCAGAATTTTGGCGTCGCCCTTTTCGATACGCTCCATTACTTCGAACCCGTCCACGCCCGGCATCACGAGGTCGAGCACGAGGATATTCGGGTGCAGGCGCGCAAACAGGTCGAGTGCTTGCTGTCCGTCGGTCGCCGTGCCGACCACTTCAAACGCGTCGCTCTTATTCAGCTTTTCTTTTATTTCGGAGAGAAAGTCTTCGTTATCGTCCGCCAGCAGTATTTTCGTTTTCATAGTGTTCCTTCCTTTTTCTGTATACCAACAGTATAGCGTACCCCCGCGCGCCGTGCAATAAAAGAGAATGTCGAAGAATCTTGCTTTTTGACGAGTTTCGACGCATTTTCTTGCATCAAAAAATTTTCGGCAGGATTCGCCACGATTCGCCTTTAATCACGGCGGCGAAAAACGAATTTTCACGCGCGATTTTGTCCGCTCATGCGGCTTTCCATCGCTTTTTCCCGATTCTTTTGAGCTTTTGCCGTTTGCTCGTCTTTTATCGTCTTTTCCTGCGATTGGACGCGCATTTTTTGCGGTAACCGCATTTTGCAGCATACTGCGTCCGACCTTTCTTTTGTAAAGTTCGCGCGCACGCTTTTTGCCGCAAGCCGCTTCAATTCTCTTGACAACTTTTGTTCGGTAGTGTATAATACGAACGAACCAGCGAGGCGTAGCGCAGTTTGGTAGCGCGCTTGGTTAGGGACCAAGAGGCCGCGAGTTCAAGTCTCGCCGCTTCGACCAGAGGACAAAGTCGACATTTTCTGATGAAACAGAAGATGTCGACTTTTCATAATACAAAAAATATGTTATGATGATTTGAAAAGGAGTGCAAATGTGAATTATACAAAGCAAGTAAGAGAATATTGCGAAAAGCATAACAATTTTATGATTGATATTAACATTGTAAGGAGTATTCAATTTGAAAATTCACAGAATTGACAATGTTATTGTTATGTGATATACTAA
>JAIEBL010000371.1 GCA_029069015.1 Clostridiales bacterium | reverse complement strand
ACGTTACGCCGCAACACAAGCCGCCCCGCCCCGCCATGTAAATGTCCGTATACGACGGCATCCACTTTATGCGCTTCGAAAAGGTCGGTAAACGGCGAGGAAACAAAACGGCTGTTAAAGGGCGGATAGTGAATCATGGCGACCACCTTATCCCCCTCTTTCCGCGCCTTTTCCATTGCGTCGAGAGAAAGAGAAAACCGCACAGCCTCACGCTCGTAAATCTTTTTATCTTCCGCCGACTGTATCCCGTTTTCGGGCGTCGTCCAACCGCGACTGCCGCAAATCAGGAAGTCACCGATCCGCAAGCAGTCGTTTTGCACGGCGTACGTTTTTTCGGGGAGCGATGCCCGCACCGCGCCGATCGCTTTCCACCAATAGTCGTGGTTGCCGCGAATCAGAACCTTATGTCCGGGGAGCGAACCGATCAAATCGAGATCGGGCTTTGCATCCGTAAGGTGCATCGCCCAACTGATATCCCCCGCAATCAAAACGATATCTTCATCCGTCACCTTTTTGCGCCAATCCGTTTGGATAACTTCCATATAGTTATCCCACGCACTGCCGAAGATGTCCATAGGCTTGGGGGTGTTGCCCGACAAATGTAGATCGCTGATTGCATACACTTTCATACGAACAGTATACCATTAAACGATCGCAATTGCAAGCTTTTCGCACTTACGCCGTTGGTTTGTGGCTAAGGAAAAAGCGGCAGATCCAAAAACGCCGTACAAATGTCCCCGCACCCAGTGCACTCGGGATACACGCAATAGCCGTACGACGGCACGAGCAGATCCACGTTTACCACGACTTTCGCAATCAGCACGATACATCCCAAAACCGAAACCGTGGTATCGTTTATAAACCGCCCCGTCGAGCTTCTGAAAGCCGCCCTGCACCGAATGGTATACGGCTCGACCGAATCTTGCGGCAGGCGTAACGAAAACGTATGCGTAAAAGTGATGGAGCTCCGCGCCGTAAATCCGTTGCTGTTTGCGTCGGTAAACGTCACGAGCAGCGGAATCATCACCTCGCCGCTTATGCACGATTGCCCTCTGCGCCCCTCCATTATGCTATTCACCGTAAACGTGCTTTCGCCGAAACTGATGGCGCGCACGTAGGTAAACGGCGGGACGGCAGCGGGCGTAATATCGGTAAGCGGCAGCAAAAACGACTGCGAAGAAAGCTGCTCGCGGCA
>JAIEBL010000370.1 GCA_029069015.1 Clostridiales bacterium | reverse complement strand
GTTCCCAAAACAGTGGTTAAAAATGCAATCGCGCGCACCGAAAAAAAACTCAAACTTTTTCTCGCACGCAAGCAAGAAGCGTCCGACCTTGAAAACGACCGCCTTTGCGGCGAATTGATCACCGCAAACATCTATCGGTTAAAGCAAGGCATGAAGAGCTTCGAAGCCGAGAACTACTACCTCGACCCGCCGCAAAAGGTCATCGTGCGGCTGGACGAACACAAGTCGCCGCAATACAATGCGCAAAGCTACTTTAAAAAGTACGCCAAAAAGAAAAAAACGCTCAGCATGGTAGAAGAGCAAATCGCACAGGCGCAAAACGATCTCGAATATTTTCAATCCATAATGGAAAGCTTTTCGTATACCGATGAGGCATCCTTAGACGACATCATCACCGAACTGACCGACGCGGGGCTTTTGCACGCGCCTAAAAACAAGAAAAAAGAAAAGCCGCGCCCCTTTCCTTCCATTACCGTCAACGGTTGTACCGTGTCGTGGGGAAAAACGAACTTGCAAAACGACCGGCTTACGAAATCGGCAAACGCAAACGACGTGTGGCTGCACACCCAAAAGATCCACGGCAGCCACGTGGTCATATCGGGGCAGCACATTACCGAAGAAACGCTGTGTCGCGCCGCGCAGATCGCTGCCTACTACTCGCAAGGTCGCCTAAGCGACAACGTGCCCGTGGACTATACGCTTATAAAAAACGTGCATAAACCGAAGGGTGCCCCTTGGGGCAAAGTGATCTACACCGACCAAAAAACTCTGTTCGTCACCCCGAAAAACGAATTCGACCAAACACCCGAAAGCTAAAAGAGCGACGAAAATTTCGTCGCTCTTTTCTTGTTATTATTCGTTTTCGCTCTCGGTGTCCGCTCCGCCGTTTATTTCATATTGTCGATGATCTTCGATACAGCGGAATCATATTGTTCTTGGGATAACAATCCCTTTTCTTTCAGGGCATTCAATTCCGAAATCTTGCCCTCCACCGTCGGCTGTTTGGTTTCCGTTTCCGGCACGACGTTCTCTTTTACAGGTTCATTCGTTGTTTTTACGCACAGATAGGCAATATCCAAACCGACAGGAATCAAACATAATACGCCATATACAATGCCGTCACCGAGAAATTCCAGTATCGCAACAATGCCTATAAGCACGATCGTGGTAATTGTCAGTCCGACCGCTTTTCCCTTCACCCCTTTTGCAAGCGCCAAAGCGGATATAATGATAGTCGCTATGCAAAAAATCAACAGCCCCACCAAGATGCCCTGAACCATGCTCAGGCCTACCTCATAAGACATTCCCAAGTCACTAAACATGGAAATCGCCACTAAGGAACCCAAGCACATGATGCCCATCAAAACGATTGCGCATACATTTGCAGCAATACAAAGCCCTTTTTTCATATTTTCCTCCCGACCGTATGTTTTTATCTTTTGCTCTCATATTGTCGCGACCAATCGCTTTTACAACGAAACAAGCAAAACATACATTAGATATATTTTAACATATTCCTCATCGACACGCAAGCATTTAAACGCACTAATGAATAAGAATCCACCAGCTAAGCTGGTGGTTTTTCTTTGACGGGCATAGCCCTATTGGATTAGCTACCCCTCAAGGG
>JAIEBL010000037.1 GCA_029069015.1 Clostridiales bacterium | reverse complement strand
GTGTGGAAGAAATCGGCAATGCGCTTCATACGGTCGCCGCCGAACAAGCGCAGAAGATCGTCTTCCATGGAAAGGTAGAACACGCTCGAACCGATATCGCCCTGACGGCCTGCACGACCGCGTAGCTGGTTGTCGATACGCCGCGACTCGTGCCGCTCCGTACCGATGATACGAAGGCCGCCTACCGCAATGACTTTTTCTTTTTCGGCTTCGGTGTCTTTCTTGAATTCTTCGTAAAGTTTCTGATACTGCTCGCGCGCCGCCAGAATTTCGGGGTCTTGCGTCGTAAAGTAAGCGGTGGACGCGTCGATCAGACGCTCTTCCACGCCGAGGTCGCGCATGCGCTTCTTTGCGAGGTATTCGGCGTTACCGCCGAGCAGAATATCCGTACCACGGCCTGCCATGTTGGTGGCAATCGTCACCGCGCTCACTCTGCCTGCCTGCGCGATGATCTCGGCCTCCTTTTCGTGGTTCTTGGCGTTGAGCACGTTGTGCTTAATGCGCTGCCCCATCAGAAGGCGGGAAAGCTCTTCACTCTTTTCTACGTTGGTCGTACCTACGAGCACGGGCTGTCCGCGTTCGGTGCACTCCTTGATATCCGCGACCACGGCGCGGAGCTTGCCTGCAACGGTGGTGTAAATAAGGTCGTTTTCGTCCACGCGCTGCGAAGGAAGATTGGGCGGGATCACCACGACGTCCAAGCCGTAAATGCCCTTGAACTCGCCCTCTTCGGTCTTTGCCGTACCCGTCATGCCCGAAAGCTTCGTATACAGACGGAAATAGTTTTGGAAGGTAATCGTGGCAAGCGTGCGGTTCTCGTTGCGGATCGTCACGTTTTCCTTCGCTTCGATGGCTTGGTGAAGTCCGTCGCTGTACCGCCGACCGATCATCAAACGGCCCGTAAACTCGTCGACGATGACCACTTCGCCGTCGGAGACGATATAGTCCTGATCGCGCTTCATGATCTTATGCGCGCGCAGGGCGTTGTTGATATGGTGGATGATATCGCTGTTTTCGATATCGGCGATGTTTTCTACGCCGAAGTGCGCTTCGGCTTTACGCGCGCCCTCTTCGGTGAGGTTGACCGTCTTTTTCTTTTCGTCGATTTCGTAGTCGTCTTCTTTGATCTCGCGCTTGACGAACTGATTGGCGCGGATATACAGATCGCTCGACTTCTCGCCGCGCCCCGAAATAATAAGCGGCGTACGCGCTTCGTCGATGAGAATGGAGTCCACCTCGTCGATAATGCAGTAGTTGAGCTTGCGCTGCACCATCTCTTCTTTGTAGATGACCATGTTGTCGCGCAGGTAATCGAAACCGAGCTCGTTGTTGGTCGCGTACGTGATGTCGCAGTTGTACGCCGCACGCTTACTTTCGGGCGTCATGCCTGAAATCGCCACACCTACGGTAAGCCCCAAAAAGCGGTGTACTTTCCCCATCCATTCGGCGTCGCGCTTTGCGAGGTAATCGTTGACCGTAACGACGTGCACACCGTCGCCCGTCAGCGCGTTAAGGTAGGACGGCAGCGTTGCTACGAGCGTTTTACCTTCGCCTGTACGCATCTCGGAAATACGACCCTGATGCAACGCAATGCCGCCCAGAATCTGCACGTGGAAGTGCCGCATGCCCAGAACGCGCGCACTCGCTTCGCGCACCGTGGCATACGCTTCGGGCAAAATATCGTCCAGCGTCTCGTAGTTCTCCTTGAGGCGCTTCTTGAACTCTTCGGTCTTCGCTTTCAGTTCGTCGTCCGAAAGCTGCTTATACGCCTCTTCGTACGAATCGACCTTCGCCGCAATCGCTTCCAGCTTTTTGAGATGCTTGCGGTTGTCGCTACCCGTGATAAAACTGATCAGTCCCATTCTACCGTTCTCCTGTTTAGGATACTTTTCTTTATTCTTTAACGCCGCATTTGCAGCGGTGCTTATGCCTTATATTCGTCGTACCGCCCGAGGTAGGTCACGCGCGTGACGCCTGCAAGAGCGGCAAGGATTTCGTTGAGCTGCCCTTTCGCGAATACGAAATCGACGTAGAACTCATAGCTGCCCATTTGCTTTTTGTCGGGGCGCGATTCGATTTTCGTCATGTTCGCACCGAATGCGGCAAACACGTTCAACGCGCAAAGCAATGCACCCGGCTCGTTGGGAAGCGTGAACGTGACGCTCGCCTTATTCCCTACGGGTTGCGGCGTCTTACCTACCGCCAAAAACCGCGTACGGTTGTGCTCCGCGTCGCCCATATCCTCCACGAGAATCGCCTGCCCCGCTTTGGCAACGCGCGCGATCGCGGCGCTCTTTTCGTCTACGAGGTCGAGCGCGGCGCTCGTATACGCCACCGCCACCGGCGTGGCTTTCGGCAAGATTTCGCGGATGTGCTGCCGGCACTGGGCAAGCGCCTGCGGGTGCGAATACACCCTCTCGATTCTGTCCGCCCTGCCGCCGTTTATAACCACGAGCGCCTGCCGAACGGGCAAAACAAGCTCCGCTACGATGAACAGCCCCGCATGCCCTAAACAATCCACCGTTTCGGCGACCGTCCCTTCGATGCTGTTTTCCACGGGCACAACGGCAATATCGCAACTGTCGCCCACCGCCGCAAGCGCATCGCTTACCGACCCAAAGCCGCAAAAAGCGTCTACCGTTTTATCCTTGGCAAACGCAGTTGCCGCCGCGTAGGTGTGGCTGTTTTCGTCGCCGAGGTAACCGATTCGCAATTTGGACGCTCCTTTTTAGCCGTTACTTGAAAGTATACCATAAAAAGGCAAAACTTGTAAAGCGTTTACAAAGCGTTTAGGGTGCTACGCCGAAAACCCCACGTGCAAAAAACTTGAATATTTTCCCGAAATGATATATAATGAAGCCATGAGTATTCTGGATATTAAAAATCTAAGTCATATGTACGATGCGAAAACGCTGTTTGCACACGCCGACTTATCGATCAACAACGGCGAACACGTCGGCGTCGTGGGACTCAACGGCGCGGGCAAGACCACGTTTATCAATATTATTTCGGGCGTTCTGAGCCAGGACGAAGGCGAAGTCAAGTGGCAGAACGGCATAAAGCGCGGCGTCCTCGACCAGCACGCCGACATCGACCGCAGCCAAACGGTGATGGAATATCTGAAAGACGCCTTCCGCGACCTCTACGATCTCAACGCGCGCATGGAACAGCTCTACGTGGATATGGGTGAAATCACCGACGACGGAGAGCTTAGTCGCATGATCGACAAAACGAACCGTATGCTCGAACGACTAACGAACGCGGGCTTTTTCGAGCTCGACGCGACGGTGAAAAAAGTCGCGGGCGGCATCGGAATCGCTTCCTTGGGATACGATACGGTCATCGCTACTTTGAGCGGCGGGCAACGCGCAAAGCTCATGCTCGCGCGCCTTCTTTTGGAACAGCCCGACGTCATGCTGCTCGACGAGCCGACGAACTTTCTGGACGTAGAGCACGTGGACTGGCTGATCGAATACTTAAACTCGGTCAAGAACACGTTTTTGGTCATTTCGCACGACACCGAATTTTTGGACAAGGTGTGCAAGTTCATCGTATCGATCGAGAACGGCACGATCAAGAAGTACGGCGGCAACTACACGACCTACCGCGCGCAAGCCGAGCAGAACCGCAAACAGTACGAAGAGAGCTATCTGCGCCAACAAGAAGAAATCAAGCGCATGGAAGACTACATTGCCCGCAACAAGGCGCGCGCGTCCACGGCGGGCATGGCAAACAGCCGCAAGAAAATGCTCGACCGCATGGAGAAAATCGAAAAGCCGTCCGTCGTATACGACGCCGAATTTTCCTTCCCTTGCGAACCGCTCCACACCCGTGAACTCATCAAAGCAAACGAGCTTCTTATCGGCTACGACCACCCGCTCCTGCCGCCCGTTACGTTCGGCTTGGAGGGCGACTCGCGGCTATGGGTACGCGGCACGAACGGTATCGGCAAAACGACGCTTGTCAAAACGCTGATGGGGCTGCTCGCACCAAAAGGCGGCAGCGTTTACCTGCACCCCTTTTTAAAGCCCGGCTACTTAGAGCAAGACCTTAATTTCGGGCAGACCGAACAGAGCGCGCTCGGGCTTCTCTCCGACCTCTTCCCCCGCCTGCAAAACAAACAGCTTCGCGAAAAACTCAGTAAAGTGGGCATTAAAAACGAGCTTTGCGTAAAGCCCTTGCGCACCCTTTCGGGCGGCGAGCAAGTGCGCGTCAAGCTTTGCGTGCTCATGCAGAAAACGACCAACATCCTTCTTTTAGACGAACCGACCAACCACCTCGACGTCCGCGCCAAAGCCGCGCTCAAAACCGCATTATTAAACTACCACGGCGCGATCCTGCTCGTCAGCCACGAACGCGACTTCGCCGAAGACGTCTGCAACAAGACGCTGGACGTGAAAGCATAAGGACTATTACACCAAGTCATACAAGAGCAAGGCGTAGTTGATTCTAAAAGGCGCGGCAATACTACTTCCTTCTGTCATCCCGAGGGAAGCGCAAGCAAAATGACAGAGCGGTGAAATGTGCGCTATGCAACAAAAGCAAACGAAGCAACGCCCCTGTGTTCCTTGTCATTTCGACCAAGCACGAAGTGCGCGTGGAGAAATCTAAATGAATGAAAATTCTTACTATGTATATATACTATCGAATCAAATCGATACCGTTCTATATATAGGCATTACAAACGATATAAACCGTCGAATGTATGAACACAAAAACGGGCTTATGGATGGTTTTACTAAAAAGTACCATGTCACTAAATTGGTTTATGTTGAGGATTGTCACAACGTAAACGACGCTATTGCAAGAGAAAAGCAACTTAAAAAATGGCGGCGTGAAAAGAAAGAAATGCTGATAAATTCTGTCAATCCGACATGGAAGGATTTAATGGTGGAATCATAAAGATTTCTCCGCTTCGCGGCTGACGCCGCTGCGGTCGAAATGACAGAGAGAGTAGCGGGCAGTGGCGCTCGGTCGAAATGACAGAGAGAGTAGCGGGCGGTGGCGCTCGCTCGAAATGACAGAAGGAGCGGTTTGTCACCTCGACCGAAGCGAAGCGGAGTGGAGAGGTCTCAAACGGGAATTCAGAGATTATTCTACTTCGCTCCGCTCGCTCGAAATGACAAAAGAAGCGATTTGTCACCTCGACCGAAGCGAAGCGGAGTGGAGAGGTCTCAAACGGGAATTCAGAGA
>JAIEBL010000369.1 GCA_029069015.1 Clostridiales bacterium | reverse complement strand
ATTCCGAGGGCGGAATGTCAATCTATTTACTAGTATTTCTATATACTTAATTATATATTCATATATAAATATCCCTTTTTTATAGTGGGCGAAATGGGGCAGAGCAATTAAGAATGCTCTCTTCCGTCATTGCGTCATTGTGCGTCAACTTGTTGGCGAAGCAAACCGGAGAATACTGAAACGTCTGGATTGCTTCGCTTACGCTCGCAATGACGGAGACGTCCGGATTGCTTCGGCATAAATGCCTCGCAATGACGGGGGTGCGGGGACGCAATGACGGGTGCTTTGTCACCTCGACCGAAGCGAAGCGGAGTGGAGAGGTCTCAAATGAATGAAAAATCAGGAGATTTCTCGACTTCGCGGTTGTTGCCGCTCCGCTCGAAACGACAGCGCCTCTTTCCGTCTTTGCGAGCCAACTTGTTGGCGAAGCAAACCAGAGAAGAAGCCGGTGGGTATCCGTATTGCTTCGCATACGCTCGCAATGACGAGAAGGGGCGCGGCGCATAGTAGGCAAAAACGGCATGGAAAAAATTCAGTTTATTACACGAAACACTTGTCGTGAGGGGTGGGTTGAATGGTATTCTACCAGTATATAAGTACGCGCGCGGGCGTAAATTTTTTTGTGACCCCTTCGCGTACGACATCGAGTGGCCAAACCACGGCTATAAGGAGAAGGAAAATGAAGGAGAAGGCTATAAAACGCACTTCCGTTTTTGCGGCGCTTTTGTTTGCGTGCATTCTGTTCGCGACGGCATTGGCGGTCTTTCCCAATTCCGTTACATATGCAAGCGCGGACGCGGCAGCGGATACTGCGGCACGGAACGCAAACCTTATCGTAAAATACGATATGGGCAATATTGCGGACGGAAAAATCAAAGCGTCCAAATGGGAAAACGGAAAATACGTTCCGTACGATGCCATGGACGCTGCGATTCAAGGCACGGTCACGTCGTCCGAGGGCAACGAGGGTAGCGGCGCGGCACGGTTTTCGTCGGCGAACGCTACTGCCAAAACGACGGGCACGTTGCAATTACCGAGCGGCGCAACCGGTCTTACGGTTACGGCGTGGATCAAAAACCTTGTAGGGGACTGGGGCTCTTTGGTCGAGCTTTTCGGCGGAACGCAGGGCGGTCGGTTCGGCAGAGGTACGGTAGGCTATAATAACGGTACATACAATAACGGTGACTGGGGTAACAGAACGTATCCCGGTGCCGGCGCATCTTTCCCGAACGGCGGGAGCTGGAACAGCTTCGTTACCAATAACGACGGTGGTAACTCGGGTACGGATGCTTGTAATGCGAACACGTGGTACTTCGTGGCGTTTACGCTTACGCAAAACAGCCTGATACATTATAAAAATGCCGTAGACAAAATCGTTTATCCCAATTCGGGGGACGAAAAGGCGGAAAGAATCGTAAGCAATATCTGGCAGGGCGTTGCAAACGGAAATTCCAAAATTGCTTTGCGTCCCGAATATTACGACGGCACGGCTTTGGGCGCAAACGAAGAAATCGATGATTTGCGTTTCTACAACGGCGCGATGACGCAAGCCGAAGTCGCCGCGGTTTATAAGGAATATCAGATCATCGCTGCGCTCGGGCAAAAGACGCTGAAAACGGATGACGCGAATTTCGGCAACGTGGAAGTGGGCTTGAAAGACGGCGGCGGCGTAGATATCGTCGTTTCGGATATGACGGCGGCGTTCCCCAAACTTCTGATCGGCGGGGCGGCGGCGGCGGACGTAACCGAAAATGCGGGGACGTTCTCGTATACGGGCAGCGATTTTTCGTATAACTACACCGTCTCGGGCGACGTAGCAA
>JAIEBL010000368.1 GCA_029069015.1 Clostridiales bacterium | reverse complement strand
TAGTTGAGGGTCGCCGTGCCGCTGCCCGTCGCCGCAACGGTATACGTGTTACCGCTCTTCGTCACCGAAATGCCCGTATATTCTTCCTCGGCTTCGATATCGAAGGATACCGTCTGTTCGAGGATGATATCTTTGCCAGACACCGTTACTTTGCCTTTGAACACGAGCACCACTTTGCCGCCCTTCGTATGGCCGTTCGGCGTGACGGTGAACTCGTGGCCCGCGCCAAACGAAGCGTACGAGCCGCCCAAGCTGATAAGGTCTGCGCCCGAAAGCACGGTCATGTTGTAGGAAGGCGTTTCGCCGCCCGCAATGCCGCTCAGCTGCGCCGTATACACGTTGCCGACAGGCCCGGTAACGGTGAATGAAAGTGCGGCAACGTTGAACGATTCGGTGGTCACAAATTCCGCACCCGCATATGCGCCGCTCGTTATGACGGCGTAGAACGCAAGCGTTACCTTGCCGCCCGTAACGTTGGTCTTGGGGCTGAGCGTAAAGACGCCACTGCTTGCCGCATTCGTGTTCGCACCCAAAGTGATCAGATCGCCGCCCGAAAGCACTTCCATGCGGTAGCGCACGGAAGCTTTTTGCGCGCTCTCGCCGTCCTGCATGGTAAGCGTATAGGTGTAGCTGTCTGCCGCCTTGGTCGCGATCACGCCCGTATACTCGCCTTCCGCCTCGACGGTAAAGGTCTTCGTGGTTTCCATCACCAGACCGTCGTATGCGCCGCCTGCGACCTTCGCGTAGAAGGTAAGCACCACCGTGCCGCCCAGCGTATCGCGTTTGGGCGTTACGGTAAAGGCGTTGTTCGTGCCGTAGGTCGCATACGCGCCGCTTGCGCTCTCACCGAGCGTAATGAGGTTCGCGCCCTGCGTCACTTCCATCTTATAGGTAAGGCGTGTATCGTCGCCGCTCGCATTTTGCACCGTGTAGGTGTAGGCGGGATTTTCGCCGATCGTAATGCCCGAATACGCCGTCTCGGGGTCTACGACAAACTGCTTTTGCTCGGTGCGGATAAGGTCGCCCTCGCCCGCCGCATTTGCGACTTTTACGTAGAACAGGAGCACTACCGTGCCGCCCTTCGTATCGGTCTTAGGCGTTACGGTGAAGGCGTTGTTATTGCCGTAGGTCGCGTACGCGCCGCTTGCGCTTTCGCCGAGCGTAATAAGGTCTGCGCCCGAGAGCACTTCCATTTTGTAGGTTTCGGACGCCGCATTCTGCGTTCCCACCGTATAGGCATGCCCGTTTGCCGCTGCCGCCGCCTCGGACACCGACATCGCGAAAGCGTCGATCGTAATGGTTTCGGTTTGCTCTACCACCACGCCGTTATACACGCCGCTCGTGATGCGCATAGAGAACACGAGCACCGCCGTGCCGCCGTTCGTATTGTCTTTCCGCGTGACGGCAAAGGACGTGTTTGCGCCGTTCGTGTCGTAGTCGCCGTAGGAATTCGCGCCGAGCGTGATAAGCTCGCTGCCCGACTTAACGGTGAGTTTATATTCTGCCGTCAGTCCGTTTACGCCGCTTAAAGCATACGTCGTCGTTTTGCCCGCCGTATTCTGCGTGATGCCGAACGTGGGCGCTTTGATGACCGTAACGGCGCAGGTTTCGGTAAACAGTATACCGTTCACCGTGTAGGCCGCGGTGATCGTCGCCTGTCTCTAATAAACATCTGACGCTGCCGACGAATAGAGAGGTGTAGA
>JAIEBL010000367.1 GCA_029069015.1 Clostridiales bacterium | reverse complement strand
CCTTTTCGCGGATGATCTCGCAAATCATGTAGCGTTCCGACTTGTCGGTGATTTCGTCGGGGTCGAAGTAGCAATTGCCTTCCACCAACTCGCCCTTTAAATAGGACTTTAAAAGCTCGATGTTGTATCCCGTGCGGGTGGACGTCGGAATGATTTCCCGAATCGCGCCCCGCCCCTTTTCTTCTTTCGTAAGGTACGCAAGCCCCGCCAACATGGGATAGATTTTTTCGTAGTGCACGAGGTCGGTCTTATTGATGACCACGTACACGGGCGAGGGGCGTTTTAAATATTTCTCGATAAACGCGATTTCCGAATCGCTGATTTTTTTGGACGCGTCCAACACGATGACCACCGCGTCTACGCCGTCGGTCGCCGAAGAAACGCACTTGTTCATATAGTCGCCCAGCATGGACGTTTGCTTATGCACGCCGGGCGTATCGACGAAAATCATTTGCGAATCCTCGTCGGTCACGATGCCCAAAATTTTATCGCGCGTGGTCTGCGCGCGCGGTGTAACGATCGACACCTTTTCGCCTACCAAGGCGTTCATAAGACTCGACTTCCCCACGTTGGGCTTTCCGAGTATGGCAATAAAACCCGATTTCATTTATTCGCTCCTTCCTCTTTTGCCGAAACACGATTTGCAACGCGTCACCGCTTCTCAAACGCGACTATTCTCTGAGCAGTCCCGCTCTTTGAAGTATCGCTTCTTCCGCCGCACGCATGACGCGCTTGTCGGCTTCTTCCATATGGTCGTAGCCGAGTAGATGCAAGAGCCCGTGCAAAAACAAGTATCCCCGCTCCCGCCGCTCGCTGTGCCCGTACTCTTCCGCCTGTTTTTTTGCTACGCTCTCACAAATCAGAATACTGCCCAAAAAGACGCGCCCGTTTTCGGGGTCGACTTCGTGCGGAAAGTTTTGCGCCGTGAAGGGCTCGTATGTTCCCGCGGTTAGCGACAAACTCGGGAAAGACAATACGTCGGTGGGCGCGTCTACGCCCCTCTGCTGCGCGTTTACGGCTTGAATTTCCTCTTCCGTGGCAAATACCGTTTCCGCTTCCGCTTCGCCGCTAAGCGCTAAGTGCGCCGCGCAGGCATCGGCTAAAAACGCAAATTCGTCGATGACTTTTACGCTCATCGGTCGCCCCCGTCGGGATAGCGCAAGCGCTTATGGAACTGTCCGCCGAAGCCGTTGATGATCGTCTGACGAATGGTATCGAGATCGCGAAGCGAAATATCGCAGTCGTCGAACTGCCCGTCGCCGATACGGTCGGCAATCAGTTTTCTGAGCAGTGCGTCCACGCGCTCGGGATCGGGATTGTCCATGGCGCGAATCGCCGCCTCGCTGCTGTCGCAGAGCATGATAATGGCGGCAAGCTTCGAAACGGGCGTACGGCCGTAGTAGCAATAGGCGTTCTTTTCCACCGCTGCGTCGGTCAGTTGCTTTGCCTTATTCAGGAAAACGTAAATGGGTAGCGTGCCGTGGTGCTCGATGGTAATGTCCGAAATCTCGTGCGGAATGCGGTATTCGTCGCAAAGTCGTTTGCCCTCTACCGTATGGCTGCGAATGATCTCCGCGCTGACTTCGGGCAAGAGTCCGTCGTGCGGATTTTCGCCCGTAGGCTGATTCTCTTTAAAGAATTGGGGATTGACGAGCTTGCCTACGTCGTGATAGTAGGCGCAGGCACGCGCAAGATAGGGATTTTCCCCGATGGCGGTGGCGCACATTTCGGCGAAATTCGCAACCGCCAAGCTGTGGTTGAACGTCCCCGGCGCTTCCTCGATGAGCCGCTTTACGAGCGGCATTTTATGGTCGGTAAGCTCCGCAAGCCGCGTGTTTGTCAGAAGGTTGAAGAGCGCTTCGTTGATGGGTTGCATAATGCTCGCCAAAAGGACTTGTCCGATCGTACCGAGCGACAAAAAGCCGAGCGTGCGGATCAGTCCGTCACCGCCGAAGCCGACCACGATGGTAAACGCCGCCATCACGCCGATCACCGCAACGAGCAAGCCTTTCATCACGTATTGCAAGCGGCGCGCGTCGCTGCTGACCCAATACGCCGTCGCCGTTCCGCCGATAACGCCCATGGCAAACATCGTGATGATTTTATAGTAGTCCGTATTGTCGCCCAAGTAGTTTTGCGTGGCGAGCACGAAAAAGATGAGCAGGTTTGCAAAGACGTTGCTGACGAACGCGTCGCGCCCGAGTGTCAGCGGCGCAAGTAAAAACGCTGTAAGCATAACGGGCATCAGAAACACGCTGACGATTTCCAAATACAGGCAGGCAATGACCGTTACCGTCATGGAAAAATAGGTCACGGCCAATAAGCGCGCGTTCTGTACGAGCTGCACGCGGCTGTGCATCACGTAGAAAAAGTAGCTGAGAAGTATCGTGAACGTGACGACCGACAGGATCAGATAGCTTGCCAGCGTATGCTCGGTGCGGATCTTCTGCACGAGCGCAAACTTTAATATGATCGCCGTTAAAAGCGCGACCGCACTGAGGGCAAATATGCCAAGCGCGGCGAACACCGATTTTTTCGATGCACGGTATTTATTGACAGGATCCATTTTCTTTCTCTTTCTCCTTCTCTGCTTGCCGCCGCTCAAGGTCGGCACTTTCGTAAGCGCGCACGATTTCGGTAACGAGCTCGTGCCGCACCACGTCTGCCGCGCCCAAATGCACGACGGCAATTCTGTCTACGTTTTGTAAAATTTCCGCCGCTTCGACGAGTCCGCTCTGCTTTCCCGGCGGCAAGTCGATTTGCGAAATATCGCCGTTGACGACCATGCGGCTTCCGCTCCCGAGGCGCGTCAAAAACATACGCATTTGTTCGCGGGTCGTATTCTGCGCTTCGTCCAGAATCACGAACGATGCTTTGAGCGTGCGCCCGCGCATATAGGCGAGCGGCGCGATTTCCGCTACGCCGCGTTCGATGAGTTTGAGATAGCTCTCGCCCGTAAGCTCTTCGAGTGCATCGTACAACGGGCGTAAGTATGGGTCGACCTTGGTCTGCAAGTCTCCCGGCAAAAAACCGAGCTTCTCGCCCGCTTCGATGGCAGGCCGCGTCAGAATGATTTTCTGCACCTCGCCCGCGCGGAGCGCCGCGACCGCACGCGCCACCGCCAAAAACGTCTTGCCCGTGCCGGCATGACCGATGCCGAACACGATCGTATTCTTTTTCATGGCGTTTACGTATTCGAGTTGTCCCGCCGATTTTACGCGCAGTTTTTTGCCGTGCGCCGTGACCGCCGCCACCTGCCCGTAGATTTCGCCGATGCGGTCGGCTTGTCCGTTTTCCACGAGCCCCGCCGTACGCAAGACCACTCCGCGGTCGATTTCCTCGCCGAGTGCAGAAAGCGACGCGAGCGCACGGAAAAGCGACTCTGCCGCGTTTACCCGATCACCGTCGCCGCAAAGCACCAACGCACCGTCCGAGAGCAGGACCGAAATATCGTACCGCTTTTCGATAAGCCGTACGTTTTCGTCCAACTGCCCGAACAGTTGCGATAAATCTACGTTGAGTTCGATTCTTCTTTCCATGCTTTTTCTTTTCGTGTGTTTGCTTTTTTTGCGCCCTTAGTTTTCTTCTATGCAGCCAATATGCTCTTTACGCGCCGCCTATGACCGCCTCTGCTTCGATAAATACGTTGACGCGGAATTGTCCGCCGCCTAAATCCCGCACCGTATGGCTTGCCGTAAAGCCCGTAGAAGCCACACGGGAAACGAATTCGGCAAGCGCTTTTTGCTCCTCTTTTTGCGCAAGCGTTTCTACCGATTCGTGCACCAGCCGCTTTTCGTACGCCACGGATTTTTGGCGTATCACCGTGACGGGCAGAAAGACGTTCAGCTTTGCCGCGCGCGACTCTACCGTCGTGCCGCCGCCTGCCTGCAAGGGCTTTCCTATCGTCAGTCCGAACACGCGTAGCAGCGTACGCTTGCGAGTGCCCACGGGAACGAAGACGTATCGGTCCTGTGAAACCGTCACGCTCACGGTATGCGTCACTCTGCCGTATACCGTACCGCTCGCCGCAGACGGGATCTGCTCTCCCTCGGCGTTTTGCCGGTACGCCCCGATGAGCGGCGTGCCCGCAAACACGTGTTGCCCCGGTCTAACGAGCGCCGTGCCCTCGCGCGCAACGACGCGCGTCACAGTGGCGTCGAACGAAGAAAGGATATCGGTCGTACTGCCCGCAAGCGGTGGTGCTACCTCGTCGCTTTCGAAGATCTCCACCCGCACGGTCGTACCGTTACGGCGCACAGACGCGAGCTTGACGCCCTCTATGCCGCGCACCGCCGTCTCGGCGGCACGGGCGTCGAATGCGGAAATCTTACCGCCCGTTTTCACGCCTACCGTGGCGAGCACGCGTTCCACCGTTTTTTGCGGAACGGCGCTGCATCCCGAGATTTCGACACGCCACATAAAGCCGCGAAGAAACAGAATGCACGCCGTCAACAGCACGACCGTAAGCAAGAGCCCCGACCGCCGCGCCGCCGTTTTTAAAAACGCGACCGCGCCGGAGTCCCCCGTTACCTTATACGTATAACACAGTTCGTTTAAAATAGCAAAAGTTTTAGGGGCGTCTTTTTTAGATACCGAAAATAAGCATTCGGTCGATTTTTCGCGCAAAAAATCGAAAACGGCGATATCTTCGCGATTCAGCGCGTTTAAAAGCCGCAGTTGGTTATACCCCTCCACCCTAAGGCGCACGCAACCGCTACGCATTGTCCTTTCCCCGCGTCTTTTCGCTTTTGCTCTCGGTGTCTACGCTCTCGATAATCCCGCGCACAAGCGCGCTGCCCTTACGCAGTTCGGAAACGGTCAGCGACTGCCCGCGCACGTACAATACGCCCTTTTTGAGTTTGAACGCCGTTTCTTCGCTGCCGATACGAAGCAACGCGGTGACGCCTTCGAGATACACCGCTTCACCGTTGAAGTTTGTGTACGAATATCCCATGCTGAGCCGCGCTTCGTCGTAGCCGAGCAGGGTTGCCGTTTCTTTAAAAAAGCCCATACGGTATTGTATGCGCTCATCTTTACGGTTATGAAGGGAAACGCGTCAGTCGGCGTCTTCGTCCGCGGTCACGGCTTCGACCGTAACGATATCGCCGCGCACGCTGAGAACGCACACCGCCTGCCCTTTTTCGATAAACGTATTGCCGTATGCCGTCATCGTCTGCCCCTCGATCGTCACCGTGCCAACGGGCGCGAGATCGGTTTCGGCAAGTCCGTTTTTACCTACGAGCGTGTCCTCGCTCGCCTTTTCTTCCAATTTGAGTGCAAGCGCGTGGGTAAGCCAAGCCTTTTTTTGCAGACAGAGCATGAGAACGTGAACGGAAAGAATAATCACCACGCTGATAAAGACCATGATAAACAGCATAAGCAGCGTACCGCCCGAAAGCATACGCACTACGATGCCGCAAAGAAGCACGAGCACGCCGCAGTACCCTACGATACCGCGAGACGGCTGAAAGAGCTCGATGACGATCAGGATGTGCCCCGTGATGACCAACACGAAAGTGATAAGGCTCATGCCCGAAAACAGATCGCCCAGCGTATTCAATATGCCCGTACAAAAAAGCACTTTCTTTTCTTACTCCGCTTACAATTTTTATCGTTTACCGTTTTTAGCGCTTTATGAAAAAAAGGGTCGCCACGTGGCAACCCTTTTAAAAACGTTCTTTATTGCGGATAAACGCTCACAAGTTTACGGTCGCCCTTCTTTTCGAACTTGACCTTGCCTTCCACGAGCGCAAAAAGCGTATCGTCTTTGCCGATACCCACGCCGTTACCGGGGTGGAACGCCGTACCGCGTTGACGCACCAAGATGTTGCCCGCGAGCACAAGCTGCCCGTCGCTGCGTTTTACGCCGAGGCGTTGCGCTTGCGAGTCACGACCGTTCTTCGACGATCCCATTCCTTTTTTATGTGCAAAAAGCTGAATATTGATAAACATAGTTATTTAACCTCCAATTCGATAAAATCCGAGTAGCCCTCGTACAAATCGGCTACGCCGAGTAGCATGGTTTCGAGAATCGTATCGGCGTCGTGCCGCGCTTCGTCGGACAGGTTTTCGGGCAGTTCCAGCGAGAGCATTCCGTCGCCCCGCTTTACGCGAGCATTGATTCCCGCGACGCCCATAAGTCCGAGCACCGCCGTCTGCACTACGCTGCTGAGCGCCGCGCAAACGATGTCTTCTCCCTCTACGCCGTAACCGGTGTGACCGTCGCAATGCAGCGCGACGATTTTGCCGCCTTTCTTCGTAACGGTGACTTTCGTCATTTCCTTATGCGATCGATACGATCTTGATACGCGTGAGTACCTGACGGTGACCGTTCTTTTTGCGTTCGTTCTTTTTTGCCTTGTATTTGAATACGATGATTTTCTTGGCAAACACGAATTTTACGATTTCCGCCTTCGCAACTTTCTTTGCGGTGTCGATGCTGCCGTTATCCGACGTCAAGAGTACGGGAAATTCGACCGTATCGCCCACGTTTCCCGCGAGCTTGTCGACTTCGAGCACCTCTCCTTCCGATACGCGGTATTGCTTACCTGCCGCTTCGATGACTGCGTACATATTCTGCACCTCCCAATGTTTGTACCCGCTAAAGAAAGGCAGGCACAAGCGCCGTTTGAAAAGCCTTCTTTACACGACTCGTAAAATAGTATAGCATATTTAAAAGATTGCGGTCAAGCAAAAGACGCGTGTTTTTTCGCGCGAATTACGCTTTTCTATAATCCCAAATCTTTCAGAATATCCATAAGGTCTTCGGTGGGATTGAGCGCTTCTTCGAGCGAAAAGCCCGATTCGCTGCGGTCACCGTATTCCTTTTGCGTCGCCGCGGTTTCCTCGCGCTCTCTTTCCCGCTCGGCGGCAAAATAACGGTTGATGCGTTCCATCGGGTCAAAGTCCCCCGTAAGCACGGGCGACGAGAGGTCGGCGTCGGGCACGATATCGGCATAGCCGACGTCCGTCGCTTCGCCGGCGTCGTCCGCATCAACGCTGATGTAGCCGATTTGCACCTTCTTTTCCGCTTTGCCTTTACGCGCTTTTTCCGTAGGGCTCGGCATAACGGTCGCCGCCGTTTCGTCGTTTTGTTTTACGCCCGACAGGATCTTATCCATTTTGCGGTTAAACGCGCCCAACGCCGCCAAACGGTCATCGAGCGGATAAGCCTGAAAAAGCTTTTCGTAGTATGCCGTCCACTTTTCGTGGAAAGCTTTTAAGCGGGCGATCTCACGAGTGTATTTGATTTTGCTGAGTTTTTCGATTTCTTCGGCTTTCTTGACCGCGCCTAAAA
>JAIEBL010000366.1 GCA_029069015.1 Clostridiales bacterium | reverse complement strand
GGATTTACCGTAAATGCCGTTATCGGGCGACTGATTGCCGTCTTCTATATAGCTTTCGGTCAGAAAGCCCTTCACGATGGAAGCAATCGCGGGATTTGCCTTGCGGCAGGTCATGACCTCTTTTGCGATGCGCACTTGTTCAAACGGATTTTTGCCGCTGTTGCTGTGATTCGTATCCACGATGACAGCGGGATTTTTCAGTTTCTGCGCTTTGTAGAGCGCAACCATCGTCATGAGTTCTTCGTAATGGTAGTTGGGATGGTGATTGCCAAAAATATCCACTCTGCCGCGAAGCACCGCATGCGCAAGCGGATTGCCCTCGGTTTTTACTTGGTTCATGCGGTACTGAAACTCATTGCCGATTTGCGCCGCATAAATGGAATTCATTAAAACGGAAAGACTGCCGTTCATCGGATTTTTGATGCCAACGGGCACGTCCACCCCGCTCGCAACAAGACGGTGCTGCTGGTTTTCAGCCGAGCGCGCACCCACCGCTACGTACGAAAGCACGTCGGCAAGGTACGCGTAATTATCGGGATAAAGCATCTCGTCGGCGGCTGTAAGTCCGCTTTCGGCAAATACGCGTACGTGCATATGCCGCAAATGCAAAAGCCCCGCGCGAATGTCCGTGCTGCCTTTATGCGGATCGGGCGTATGCAGCATGCCTTTATAGCCCTCGCCCCGCGTGCGCGGTTTGTTGGTGTAGACGCGCGGCACAATCATGAATTGCTTCGAAACCTTCTCCGCTACCTTTGCAAGGCGCCCCGCATAATCGCAAACGGCGTCTTCGTTGTCGGCGGAGCACGGCCCGATGATCAACAAAAAGCGGTGGTCTTCCCCCGTAAAAATCTTTTTAATGGCTTCGTCGCGCTCTTGCTTAATTTTCTTTTGCGCTGCCGTCAGCGGGACGGCGTCGATTACTTCTTCGGGCGTCATGACTGAACGCACTACCTTAAACATACGTACTCCTAATCGTTTATTCCTGTTTTAATAATCATAGCACCGCGAAGCTCCTCGCGATTGTTGCGTATCATCACGAGCGTGGACTGCAAGAACTGTTCGATATCGCGGAACATTCTGTCTAGATGCTCTTTCGTTTTATCCACCAAAGCATCGCATTGCATATACGCCGTTTCCATAAGCTGTTTGGCTTCCATTTCGGCACGCTTGACGAGCTCCGAATTATCGATGAGATGTTCGGCGTGCTCTTCCGCTTCCCGAATGGTATTCTTCGCCACGTTGTCGGCATTTTCCAGTATCTTTTGTTTGTTCTCTACGACGTATTCGGCTTCCCGCAAGCAGCTCGGCAACGCTTCTTTGATTTGTCGGCTCAGCTGCGCGCATCTGTTGACGTCGATTTTTTTACCGAATAAGCCCCCCTTGCGTTCGCTGAGTTCCGCTTCCAATTCATTGATAAGTTGCATTAAATCCATACCGAAAAACACTCCTAACCGTAAATTTCCCGAATCATCGAAAGCGTGGCGGGTACAACGAAAGACGTTATATCACCCTTTGCTTTGCAAAGAC
>JAIEBL010000365.1 GCA_029069015.1 Clostridiales bacterium | reverse complement strand
CGCTTACGTCGTACAGACGGGAGATCAGATTGACGAGCGTCGTTTTCGACGAACCCGTGCCGCCCAAAATACCGATGGTTTGTCCCGACCCAATGGTAAGGTTCACGTCTTCGAGCGCAGGCTTTGCGGCGTTTTCGTTGTATTTGAACGATACGCCTTTAAACGTAACGCTCCCGTCCTTTACCTCGCATACGGGGTTTTCGGGGCTTACGATATTGCTCTCCGTCGTCAGCACCTCTTTTATACGGCGCGCACTTTCCACCGACAGCGCGATCATCACGACGATCATCGAAAGCATCATAAGGCTCATGAGCGACTGCAAGCCGTAGGTCAGGAGCGAGGAAAGCCGCCCGACGCTGAGCGCGCCCCATACGGGCTCGCCGTTTGCCCCTATGTGCGACGTCTTGATGATGAGCAGCGCGCCCACGAAAATGACGACCACGTTGAGCATGAAGACGGAAAAATGCATGAGCGGCGCGTTGAGCGCGACGATGCGCTCCGCTTTGGTAAAGTCGGTTTTCAGCTTGTTCGACGCTTTGCCGAACTTCTGCTTTTCATGCTCCTCGCGCACGTACGATTTCACGGTGCGGATGCCCGCTACGTTTTCCTGCACCGATTCGTTCACTTTGTCGTACTCTTTGAACACGCGCTTGAACCGCGGGAACGATTTCAGGATGACGATGCCTAAGCCGAGTAGCAGGATCGGGATCACGACCACGAAGATCCATGCAAGACGCGGGCTCATCACGAACGCCATCGTCGCCGAAAAGACGAGCATAAACGGCGCGCGAACCGCCGTACGCACGATCATCATGTACGCCATTTGCACGTTGCCGACGTCCGTCGTCATGCGCGTCACAAGACTCGAAGAAGAAAAATCGTCCACGTTCTTAAACGAATACTTCGTTATTTTCTTGAACATGTCCCGCGTCAGATTCTTGGCAAGCCCCGCACTCGCAACGGCGCACGCCCTGCCCGCCAATATGCCGCAGAGCAGCGAGAAAAACGCAAGCGCGACCAAAGCGACGGCATACTTCCACACGCGCGAAAGCACCCCACTGTTCATCTCGTCGATCAGGCGCGACATAAGCAGAGGAATGAAGCATTCGGCGATCACTTCCAACGATACGAAAAGAATGGAAAGAATCGACGGCTTCTTGTACTGCCGCACCGATTTCAAAATCGTTTTAACCATACTCTTTTGCTCTTCCTTTTACGTATATAGTATAACAAACCGAAAAAATAATGTCAACTCGGTGAAAAAGAGTGTGCGCAAATAAAGGGTACTGCTTTTACCTCTTTTTGATAAAAATTATAAAATGTTCTTTTTCCGTTTGACTTTTCTTTCGGTATGCTATATACTATAAAAGCTGATCAGCGAATGCGCCATTAGCTCAACTGGATAGAGCGTTGGTCTACGGAACCAAAGGTTGGGGATTCGAACTCCTCATGGCGCGCCAAACGGAATAACCTTAATGGTTGTTCCGTTTTCATTTTTTCCACTCAATCTTTTATTTGCGCCGGCGTTCGCTCGCAAGCTCGCTCGGCTAAGGGCGCGCCAAACGGAACGATTTTAGCGGTCATTCCATTTTCATTTATCGCAATGGCGGGCGCTTGACAATTTTTTCGTTCGTGTGATACTATAAAATCTATGAATTGGTTTAACTATTACGGACTTGCAATAATGGCGGTCATTATGATACCGAATACAATTTACGCCCTAAAACATAAAGGCGGCGAAAACAGTTACCGTAATCAATTCGTCGAGATTTCGGAGCAAATCGGCAGATACGGCTGTATGGTTTTTATGATATTCAATATTCCGTACACGTACTTTAACTTTTGGTTTGACAACGCACTTATCGTGTATTTATCCGTAAACGGCGGCTTATGCTTGGCATATTTACTGTTTTGGGTGATATGTCGGAACAGAACCGACAAATTGAAAGCCTTCTCTCTTTCCATACTGCCGTCCTGCATTTTCTTATTCAGCGGCATCGTTTTGGCAAATATCCCGCTGATCGTTTGTTCGGTTATCTTTGCCGCAGCCCATATTTACATCAGTTATAAAAATTCGTTGTAAGCCCCCACGTAAAAAGAAAACGGTCGAAATAGTTTGATACCGACCGTTTTTGTTTTACTTATTCATTTTTACCTGTT
>JAIEBL010000364.1 GCA_029069015.1 Clostridiales bacterium | reverse complement strand
ATCCATTAAGGACGGGTGTCTCGGATTTGAGAAAACAGAACGCTTGATCTACGATTTGGCGGAAATGATATAACTGTTTTTACAGCGTCAGAAGTCGCGCGTCGGTAAATTCGTTTCCTTGGCGGTTAGTAATCAGCGCGTATACGTCGGCGGCTCTTTGCTCGATTGCCGCAATGTTTTGCAAAACTTCGGATGCCGCATAGTCGCGGTTGCGAAGGGGAAAGTGCGAAAAGAGGGGGAGCAGAGCATCTGCTACGCTTTCTTTTACCGCAATCGGTTTTGCCGTTGGGCAAGTGATGCGCTCTCGGATGCCGAGAAGCGCTTGCAGGGTTAACCGTTTTATGCGTGCGTTCGTACTGCGCTTGTTGGCGGTGTGCGCTATGATTTCGCTAAGGGTAATATATTTTTTTGCGTTGGTTTGCAGGCGGCGTTCCAACCCTTCGCCCGCATCGGGGCAAGAGTCTATAACGCTCGTACGGAGCGCATAGACGGCGAGGGCTTCGAATGTTTCTTCGTTGATAGGATGCGCTTCATATGTCGAAATACATTCTTGCAACGTTTCTTGCGGTAGGTAGGGAGCAAGTGCCGTGCGATCGCCGCGTTTGAGTAAGGCGCGTGCCGCCGTGGCGGAAATGAAATCACCGCACGATTTTTCGCTATGGTAGTCGTTTCCGCTTCGTTTTACGATAACGGATATTACGTGCGGGGCGTACCGCGCGATCGCTATTAAGTATTCAATCGCCAAAATATTGTTCGGTTTTTTGAGAATCGCTTTTAGTTCGTCTTGCGGCAACCGTTCGTTTTGTAGCGTCGTACAAACGGCAACCGATAATGCTGCAGCGTAGCCTGCACCTTTATCCAGCGCATTGTTCAGGGCTTCTTTAAAAGCGGGCGGCTCGGAAAGCCGAACCGACGCTATGTCACGGAGAACGCTTTCGTCGTCTTCCGCGCCGAATGCAAGGTAGCGAACGGATGGGATAGTGGCTAGTGTGCGCACAGCGTTTGCCGCAAAATCGGGCGCGGCGGCAATCGAGTGGCAGGTCGTCATTTGCAGTACGGCGTCCATACCGCCGGAAATGGCGGTCTTTGCCCGTAAATGCGGAGGCAAAACGGCAGGCTCGGCGCGTTGCACGAACCAACCGCTCATCAGTCCCACAACGCCGTCCGGAGCAACCCGCGCACGCGCTTCATTGATCAGATGAGCGTGCCCCGTGTGAAAAGGGTTGTATTCGCAAATGACGGCAAGTAGATTCAATTTCGTTGCTCCTTTTTGTTACATTATACCACGAAAACGTGAAAAGTCAAAGTCTTTCTAAGTAGCGAAAGAAGGTTTTGGGGGATGGCAGAAATCAGAAAAACTTTATCCGATTGGTTGTTTCCGCGTGATATTAAATGTATTGTATGCGGTGACGAACTTCGGAAAACGACGCGGTACGGCGTGTGCGATGCTTGCACGCTCGATCCGATCGTCAACTGTTGTTCGGTTTGCGGAAAAGAAGTGCCGCCGCAAAACGATCTTTGCGATCATTGTCGCGAAGAAATGCCGGTTTTTACCGAAGCGCGTTCCTGCTTTTCGTATAAAGATGCGTCGGCTTCTCTCGTCTGGCGACTTAAATACCGCAACGCGCGCTATCTCGCGCCCTACATGGCGGAGTTTATGACGGATACGTTTTTGCAAACCGATTGGAAGCCGGATCTCATCACGTTCGTGCCTTTACATAAAAGCAGAGAAAAGCAACGCGGCTACAATCAATCCAGGCTTCTTGCCGAAGAACTCGCGCGGCATATCCATATTCCTGTTTGTGAAACGTTGACGAAAAAGGTCAAAACGAAAAATTTGGTAAAACTGTCGGGCAAGGAACGCAGCGAAATCATTGCAGGCAGTTTTGTG
>JAIEBL010000363.1 GCA_029069015.1 Clostridiales bacterium | reverse complement strand
GGGAAGAGGTATCAGCGCATCCGAATTTTTCAGATAGGTATACGCAACTTCGTCTAAGCTCGCAAAGCCCTTCTCCACCCCCGACGGTTCGCGTGTAAAATCCATATACACTTTGCGACCCTTTAAAACGGTTTCGGCATACACCAAGAGGTCGATATACGACGAGCCGTAGAGCTTGCGTACGTCGAACGGCCACTCGTACCCTTTTAAAAATACGCTTTTGAGCATTTGCGCCGCTGTCTCGAAATACTCGGTCAGAAACTCGCGCTCGACGCCGTTCTCGTCTATCGAAATGTAGCGCGGCAAAACCTGCTGATACGTGCCTGAAACGTTCCAACGAAAATCGACGGACGCAAGGCCGTACTGCCATTCGGAAAGATTAACGAATTCCGCCCCGACTTCCAGCGCAAGTCCGGAAGAACCCGTATGGCACGCGGGATATACGCTGTCGTAATATATAGCGGCGGGACCACCCGTTGCCAGAACGACATTCGGACAGCGGATTGCCACGTATTCGAGTTTGTTTTTTATGGTCAAATCGATGGCAAGCAAACCGATGATACCCGACTTTCCCTTTAAAAGCCGTATCACCTGGCAGTTATCAAGAAGCGTAATACCCTTCTTTAAGACGGACTGTTCCAAAACTTCCGTCATTTTTTTGGACGTATACGGTCCTACCGAAGTCGCCCTCTGATACGGATCGTGGTCCGTTTTATAGCCCACGTATTCGCCGTATTCGTTCGTAGGAAAATTCACGCCTAAGTTTGCAAGCTTGATAAAACTGCGCACCGAGTTCGCCGCTTCACATAACGCCAAATCGCCGTCCATCGCGCCGCCCGCAAACAACGTATCCGCCATACTCGTGACGCTGTCGCCGCTGCTTCCCGATAAAGAAAGCTTATAGTAGGTCTGCTTGTCGCTTCCCGTATTGCGGGACGTGCCGACATTCTTGCCCTCGGTGACGACGGCAATATTCTTACAGCCATAGTCGTACAGCCAATCTGCGCAGTTATACCCCGCCGCACCGCTTCCGATAACGACGGCGTCGTACTCCAAAATCTTCATTGCTTTCTCACAGCCTTTTTATATGGAAGCCGCCGTCTACGTTGATGGCCGTTCCCGTCGAAAAGTCCAAAAGCCCTTCGCCCACGGCAAGCACCGCCTTTGCGATATCGCACGGCTGCCCCCACCGTTTGAGCGGCGTAATGCCCTCGGCAATCAGCTTATCGTACTTTTCCGAAACGACGGCAGTCATGTCGGTCTTGATGATGCCGGGACGAATTTCCAGAACGGGAATTTCGTATTCGCCCAACCGATCGGCAAAAAGCGACGTGATCATCGCCGCACCCGCTTTCGAAATGCAATACTCGCCCCGCGACGTACTGGACGTATAACTCGAATTGGACGTGATATTGACGATGCGCGGCGTATAGTCTTTCAGCCCCCTTTTCTTGCAAGCGATCATATAGTTAGCAAAGAGCTGACACATGAAAAACGTACCTTTCGTGTTGACGGAAAGCAGACGGTCGAAGCTTTCTTCCGTCGTTTCCAAAATGTCCAACCGCGTCTTGCATGCAATGCCTGCATTGTTTACGAGCAGATCCAATCTGCCGAATGTTTCTTCGATATACTGCTTTAAAGCCTCACGGTCTTGCGCCGACGTGATGTCACACTTTTTGTAGTACGCACATCCCTCTAATTCGCTTTGCACGTCCGAATATACGACGGCAAACCCTTTTTCCTGCAATAAATCGGCGATGCCTTTCCCGATGCCGCGCGCCGAACCCGTTACAAGTGCAACCTGTTTCATAGTTTCTCCCTCTTAAACAAATCTTTGTAATACTCGTTGAACGTGGCGCAACCTGAAACGCAACCGTTGCGCATCAGCGTCGTGCACTTCGAGCAGGTCACGCAACATTTTTTGCCGTCGAATTTTCCTGCAAGGTAATCGACGTAAAATTCGGGATACGCAATGGCGTTGCGCCCGAAGCCCACAAAATCGCAAGCCCCGTCACAAAGCAGTTTTTCGGCTTGCTCCATCAAATCGTTTTTGTAATACGACACGCCCGATCCCACGATCGGCAAATCGGGGAAAGTTTTCTTCATTTCCTTTTCTACGTCGTAAAACCTTTTGAGCCCCGTTTCCGCCGATTCGGGCGCCTTATACGGCCCTACGCGGAACGGACGGTTGATATGCGGATTGAAATAGGGATTGCCGATCGTCACGTTCAAAAGCTTCAAACCGCGCTCGGTAAGTATCTGCACAAACCGCTTGGCTTCCGTCAAATCCAGATTCCCCTGTTCGTCCGTACCAAACCCAAACGGCTTTTGCACCATATCCGAAAGCCCGATACGCGCCGCCAAAATGAAATCTTTGGGCACGACGGCCTTTATCGCATCAAAGCACTGCAAGTAGCAACGCGTACGGTTTTCAAACGAACCGCCGTATTTCCCTTCTCGGTTGTAGGCAGAGAGCAATTCTTGCAACAAATAGCCGTGGCAAGACTTCATGTCGATGCCGTCAAACCCCGCAGCTACGGCAAGCTGCGCAGCTTTTGCAAACTTTTCGGGCAACGTATCCAAATACTCGTCCGACACGATATACTCGTCTTTCATCGGCCGCTTTGCTTCATAGACCTCGTTGCGGTACGCAATCATGGGCACGATGGACTGCCGCCCCGAATGCGTCAATTGCAAAATAAGCTTAGGCGCAGGGAATCCGGCATCCGTCGCTGCCCCGCGAATGTCTTTAAGTAGGTTCGTAAACGCGTCAACGTTTCCTTCGTTTATGTTCATCTGACGAACGTTCGTACGCCCTTCCTTGCAAACGGCACACGCTTCGAACCAAATGATGCCCGCGCCGCTCTTTGCAAACGATAGATACTTATTCACCGTCAGTTCGCTCGGCGCACCGTTTTCCAAGCAGTCGCACCCTTCCATGGGTTGGATCACGACTCTGTTCGCGATTTCTACGTTTCCGACCCGCATTTTTTCTTGAATCATAAATCTCTCCTCGTTCCGTACAAATTCGGAATATTTTTGTCTTGATGAATGCCTAGCCTTACTTAATAATGCAATCGGCTGTCGCTTCGTTTGTGGCAATGGGAATATCGTACACCACCGCAATACGAAGCAACGCTTTTACGTCGGGATCGTGCGGTTGCATCTGAAGCGGATCCCAAAAGAATACGACCATGGAAATTTCGCCCTCGGCAACTTTTGCGCCGATTTGTTGGTCGCCGCCGAGCGGACCGGAAAGGTAAGCCTTTACGGGTAGCCCCGTCGCTTCTTCCACCATTTTGGCGGTATGCCCCGTTCCACAAAGCGAAAACTTTTCTAGACGCGATTTGTTTTTTATCGCCCACGACACGATTTCGTTTTTCTTGTTGTCGTGCGCTATGAGTGCAATCGTCTTTTTCTCCATAGCTCCCCCTTGCCGAAATATCCATTTGTTTTGCTTTCCGATACAAGTATAGCAAACGCAACGAAAAAAGTCCAGCATTTGCGACGATTGCGCCGAGAATCAAAATAAAAGCTTGCTTTTAGCGTTTTTATATGGTATGATAAGGTATCAACAATTACGGGAGAAGCACATGTTTACCCCATCGGAAATTGCACATAACTACATAGAAGTCGCCAAAAAAAAGACGTCGCTCAAATGGTATAAAATACTCATACTCGGCATTTTGGCAGGCGCGTTTATCGCGTTCGGCGCGGCAGTCGCAACCGCAACGTCAGCAGGTCTCACGGGTAGCCGCGCAAGCTTAGTGAAAGGCGCTGTATTCCCCGTAGGGCTAATCCTGGTCGTGATATGCGGTGCAGAGCTGTTCACGGGCAACTGCCTGCTCGTTTCTCCCGCCATCGGAAAAGACGTCAAAGTACGTTCCGTGCTCAAAAACTGGAGCATCGTCTATGCAGGGAATTTCATCGGCGGCGTACTTATTGCTCTGCTCGTTGTGTTCTCGCACATACAAAAAGGTGCGGTAGCAGAAGCATGCGCAAACACCGCAGCGGCTAAATGTAATCTTTCTTTTTTCGAATCGTTTTTACGTGGCATTCTCTGCAACATGCTCGTTTGCTTGGCGGTATGGGGCGCTATGGCAAGCAAAAGTACAGCGGGCAAAATACTCGCACTCTACGCTCCCATTTTTGCTTTCGTCGCTTGCGGCTTCGAGCACAGCGTCGCCAATATGTACTACCTTTCGGCGGGACTCCTGACAAAAGCTACGGTCGACAGCATCACCGCTGCGGGGCTGACTGTTGGGCGCGCATTGCTGTTTTCGCTGCTTCCCTCTACCCTAGGCAATATCATCGGCGGCGGCTTGATCGGTTGCGCTTACCATGCAGTATACCGCTCGAAAAACAAACCGAATACAAAACAAGAAAACGCACCGACCGAAAGCACCACCGCAGAGCAAGCGCCCGTAAAACAAGATTCGGAATCGTAATATATGTTTTTTGAAGGATTCGAACCGTTTATCAATACAGACAGCCGCGTGCTGATATTGGGAAGCTTTCCGAGCGTTAAATCGCGCGAGGAAGGCTTTTATTACGGCAATCGGCAAAACCGCTTTTGGCGCGTGCTCGCCGACTTTTTCGGTTGCACGCTACCTAACACAATCGAAGAAAAAAAGCAGCTTTTAACAAACGGCAAAATTGCGCTATGGGATATCGTGATCTCTTGCGAAATCGTCGGCTCGATGGATAAAGATATCCGTTCTCCCCGCATTGCCGATATCCCCGTGCTTTTAAAAGAACACCCTATTTCTTCGATTTTAACAAACGGCAAGACCGCGCACAAGCTCTTTCTGCAAAACTTTCCCAAGTTAGCCCCGCTTTGCGTAAATCTTCCGTCCACAAGCCCCGCCAACGGCCGCTTTTCCACCGAAGCGTGGCTTGCCGCACTCAAAGCGGCGCTTACGCAAAATACTTGACTTTCCCTATAAAAAATGCTACTATGGGCACACAAGTTGCTTTTGCGGATGTGGCGAAATTGGCAGACGCGTCGGCCTTAGGAGCCGATGTCTTAGACGTGTGGGTTCGAGTCCCTTCATCCGCACCAAATGAAAAAGGCTTGCAATAATGCAAGTCTTTTTACGTTTTCTATATTCATTTTTCAAAATGCCGTAAAAAATCTCTTCCTTTTATATCTCGTTTTGCACGGCAAGAACGGAAACTTCTAATTTGCCCGAAAGCCCGCTATCCATATTGACCGCAAAAAGAATATTTGCGGAAGAGTTGACGACATCCTTTAAACACGTTGCAATCGTACTGATGTCGTTTAATACAAGATCGTCGCCACCCTCGACGTATAGAAAAACACCCGTTGCATCGGCAATCGGCATTGCCGCCGATATGCCGTTTAACGCACTGTGAAGCGCCTTGTCGATTTTGTTTTCCCCTTCTCCGACGCCGAAACCAAATAAAGCACGTTTTGCGCCGCGCAAAAAGATCGCGACATCCTCATACTCCAAATTGATAACTTGGGGCACAAGTACGGGCTCTAAAAGCAAACGCGTAATACGCACGATCGTTTCATCCGTGCGCTTTATCATTTCCGTCACGGGGACATTTTGCGGCACGTTTTCTCTCGGATTTTCGCACGGAACAGCAACAACTGCGTCGGCGCATTCTCTAAGGGCTTGCAGTCCACGCTCGGCATTTGCTAGCCGCTTTTCTCCCTCGAACATAAAAGGCGTACATACCGCCGCAATCGTAAGCGCGCCGCTGCTCTTAGCCATTTGGGCCAAAGCAGGCGTGACGACCGAACCGATACCGCCGCCCATTCCCGCAACCAGGATCACCATATCCGCGCCTTGGACCGCCTCTTTGAGCAGACTTTCATTTGCCGCTACCGTCTTTTGCGCATACGCACAATCCGCCCCATGGTGGTCGCTGCCAATGAGCCGGATCTTATTTTCGCAAGTCGAAATCTGCAATCTGCCGCAATCGTCGTCAACCGCGAAATATTTCACTCCCGCAACGGGCTTTCCGATAATTTTCTCGATAAAATTGCAGCCTGCGCCCCCTACACCGAAAACCTTTACTTTGGGTATTTTATACATAGCGAACAGACTCCTTTCTTATTTTTTGATCCGATAAATAGTTTAACACATGCAAAGGAAACGTGCAAGCGTGCGTGCTATACTTACTTGATGCAGTCACGTATTTGATCGTATTGAATATCACTCATGCCTTTCAGGGTATATAAGATGCGCTCGTAGACCTGCGCCATACGCAAATCACAGGCGTTTTTTACGGTGGCAAAATGCACGCCGGCTTTCTGGATTGCCGTTTTCCGAACCATGTTAAAATCGGAACGGATCAAAGCGACGATTTGATTGACGACCGCCTTATTGAATTCAACTTCCTCCGCCCACAGTGCGTGCGACGGCACTTTGACGTTTGTCACGTCTCGCCGCCGTTCCAAGATAGCCAAAAACGTAGCTACAGCATTTTCGTTTGAAACGTTTCCCGCGCTTATGACTCTGACAAGCAATTTTTCCGAATCCGTCATTATGTTCGAAGACGGTTGCGCCATTCTTTTTATGATCTCGTTGAACTGTTCTTCCGTTACGTTGATGCGGTAACACGCACTTTTTTCCTGCGAAGTGATATACCCGTTGTATTGCATCCATTCTATGAGTTGCCACGCCTGCGCGAAATTGATTGAAAAAGCGCATTGCAATAGCGCCGGAGAAGCCGTTCCTTTTTTAATACAATGGTATAGCGCATCGTAACGGATCTCTTCTATACGCTCATTTTTTGCGCGCGCGGCATTGTTACTTGCCGCAGCTTCTTCCCTTTGATCGGACGCACTCTCCGTCTTAGGGGAAAAATAAAGCCTTCTTCCCTCCACTTTCCACGGTTTATCGAGTGACGCCGAGTCCTCTTTATCCACCCAAACGTAGTGGATGCCCGCTTCATACGCCAGACACCCTTTATGCACCAATTCGTCTACAATCGATTTGGCTTCCCGATAGGTAATGCCGTATTCCCTTTGCAGCGTCGCTATTTCCGCGCCTCGCTTTTGCCTTATGTAATTTATAACAATCTCTTTATCCATGTCTGCATCCTCCGTATGCTGCCCGCTCCCGCTTTAAAAATCCATACGGTTGCGCTTTCTTCTCGTTACCGTATAGGTATACCGTTTCTCAAAAGGATTGACGCCGCACTTATATTCTTTTTCCGACGCAAGCTTTAAATCCTTGAACTCGTCGCAAAGGAAATACCGTTCAAGCTTGGAAAACATAACGTATCCGCTGTTTGCTTCGGTTATAATGCATTCGCCCGGTTGAAAATGCGATAACATGCTTTTGGGCACGAGCGGAATCGTTTCGATATGATAGGTGTCGATATCCGCGCTGTTTCCGTTTAACGCGCTCAGCGGCGATATACGCGTCTGCAATCCGCATTCGTGTGAAAAAGCTTCGAGCGTATCGGGATTATTCGATCCGAAAAAGATGTGCATATTCAGATTGTCTTTGATGATTTCGGCAACGGCCGTGCCGTAGACGCTGGCTAACTGCGCGTAGGACTGAATAATCAGAATAAACCAAATGTTCCTTCCTGCGCAGGCGGAAATGGTTGTTTCGAAATCTTTGATGGCCGGTACGTTTCCGAATTCGTCCAAAATGAAGTAGAACGGGACGTCGAGCTTTCCGTTCGGCTTATCGCTTGCCCGCTCTATAAGATAGCGGTATGCGTCTTGAATAAAAAGCGAAATTACCTGATAATGCACTTTTACCTCATCGCGGTATACGATATAAATGGCAACAGGTCCTTCGCCGATCGACGCCATATCAAACGAATTGCAGCTCGTAACGAGGCGTACGGCGCAGTCACGGAACACCGCTATGCCCGTATTGAAAACCGCCAAGATGCACGCACAGGTTAT
>JAIEBL010000362.1 GCA_029069015.1 Clostridiales bacterium | reverse complement strand
GTCGTTACGAAACGGGGCGCTCTTTTCGGCGTCTACGACCTGAACGGCAACGAAATTTTGCCGATGGCTTACGATCGCGTGGAAGTAATAGGGCAAACCGTTCTTGCGGTGAGGGGAAATACGGTCAGCGTCCTTTCCGAATCGGGGACGGCGCATCGGCAGTTTGACCGAACGGTATATTTGGCGGATGAAAACCACGTGTATTGCGACGAAAGGTTTTACGATTTGCAATTTGCGGAGAAGCAAGCGCGGGGTTGTGCGTATCTTGATATTCCGTTTGAAAACAGAGTGAGCGTTTCCGATTTGCATACGGGGTTCGTGGGATATGCCGACGAAGAGGGCAATATTGTAATCGAACCGCAATTTTACGGGGCGGGTCGGTTTAGCGAGGGGACTGCCGTTGTTGTGGAAACGGATCGTACCGCTTCGGTAATCGATATGCAAGGCAATCGCCTGTATCATACGCAAGAGGATAAACTCGGTATGCAATACGACGGTGTTCGTTGCTTCATGCGGTACAATACGTACGGCGTGTTGGATGCGAATTTCCGAGAAATTCTGCCACCGTTTTTATTGTTTGTTAAAAATGAAAGGGCATACGGGGACTATTTGATTGTAAAGCACGAAACGAAAGAAACTTTCTTTTCTTTGCAGACCAAAAACTATGTATCGCTTGCGTTCGACGAAATCGAACCGCTAGGTGATTTGTTTCTTTGTAAGAGCGATGAAAGCTATTCTTTGCTCAATCGGAATTTGCAAACTGTAGCCGGCGGTTGCGATTCGGTGTCGTATGACGGTACGGTGTTAACGGTACGGCAGAACGGAAAGGTGGCATATTATAAGAAACAATAAGGAGGTTACCTATGACAATCGGCGAATTGGAACGGTATATTCTTTCTAAACACGGCGTAAAGAAAAAGGCAATTTCCGAGTGGCGGTATATTCGGTATACGATCTATCAATCATTGTTTGCCGCGGTGGAAGAAGTGCGCGGCGAGGTTTATTGCAGTCTGTTTGGAAAATTTCCCGATATTCGCACAGCGTATCCGGGCTGTGTATTGCCCGCAGTTCAACTGAATGAAGAGTATAGTAGTGTATTGTTATCGGGAAAATTGCCCGATAGCGTTTTGCTTGCTATGGTGGATGCTGCATACGAAGCGCGCTGCGCGCTTATGGAAAAGGTGGAAATCAGTAAAGATGGGGCAGAGAATGCGCCATACGGGGTTGACATTCATCTCATTCGCCCGAAGAATGTTTTGTCGGATGAGGACGGCAAAGGCTTTGAACCACACACAGTTGATTTTGATTACGATGCGGATATTGCACGCTACGTCGATTTGTGGCGTGATATCAACAATCAACTTTCTAAAAAGGAAGTTGCAGCTACATCTACACAAGTATCTGTCGAGGAAAACGCCGGGAAAGAAGAAACAGAAGAAAATAACACATAGTATGCGTGGCATATAAGTTGATTTTTTGTGGATAGGGGTCATTAGTCTAAAAAGTC
>JAIEBL010000361.1 GCA_029069015.1 Clostridiales bacterium | reverse complement strand
TATGCCGACAGATTACGGGCGACGGGCAGGAACAACGGAAGTTTTCGCTCTTGTCGTCTAACGTGACCGTTTCCCCGCCCAGATGCACCGTAAACTTCCCGTCCGCAAACGATATTTGCGGCTGCCCGTTCTCCAACTCCTTGCAGGCGCGTTTATATTCGCCGACGTTAGAAAGCGCGGTCAGGCATGCCTGATTATTGAGCGCCCGCAGCGCCGCAATTACCGATTCGCGACTATCCATTCGCAAAGCTCCTTCGGCGTTTTCGCCGCCACCTTCACGCCGATGCGCGTCAGCTTTTCCGCGGCGCTACTGTCATACGAAGCGCCGCCCTCGTTATAATCGAGCGCGGTAAGCGCCAAAAACTTCGCACCGCTGTCTACGATGCTCTGCGCCGCCGCATACATTTTCTTGTAGCCGCAACCGTCCGCAAGGTCGGAAATGAGCACGACCGTCGTCTGCTTCGGCTCGGTCATAAGCTGCAAGCCGTACGAGAGCGCCGACCCGATGTCCGTGCCGCCGCCGAGCTGCACGGCAAACAACAGTTCGGTGATATCGCCGCACTTGTCCGTAAGGTCCACGACCTGCGTATCGAACACTGCAATCTTGACTTCGAGAAACGCCGTATTGGCTAAGATGCCCGCAAGCAGCGCGGTATTGATGACCGAATCGAGCATGCTCCCGCTCTCGTCTACGAGCAAAATCAGCCGCCGTTTGACGGTCTTGTCGGCGTTCTCCCGGAAAACCATTTTCATGGGGTATATGCGCCGCGTAACGGAATCGTAGGTTTTGAGATTTCTGCGTATGGTCGCCTGCACGTCGAGAGAATGCAAATCGCCGTGATAGCAGTGGTTGAAGCTCCTGATCGCACCGTACAACGCAGGTCGCACTTCCTGCTTCATTTTTTCGCTCAGCTCTTTCGACACGCGCCGCACGAGTTCCTTCACCCGTTCCATACTTTCGGGCGGAAGCACGCTCTTAAACGAAAGGACTTTTTTAAGGACGTCGATATCGGGGCGAACGGAAGAGAGCACATTCTCGTCGGCGAGCAGCTCGGTGATATTGAACTTGCCGATGGCGTGGTTTGTGATCACTTCGAACCCGTGCGGGGGCAGCGTGTCCTTCGCTTCGCGCACCCAGTCGGGCACGGTATAAACGCTTTTGCCCGTGCCGCCTGTTATATCGCCGCGCCGCTTATCGCTCTCGCCGTATATATAATCGAGAAGGTAGCCCAGCCTACCGAAGCTTTCGGCGGCATCGCCTTTTTTACCCGTGGAAAAAGCACCGTACTCTTCCTCGTTTCCGAGTATGATATTCCATCGGTTTAACTGCTTTGCGTTCATTGCTTCACCTCGCCGAGTCCGTACAACTCGATCTGCCGCGCAAGATACTCGTCTTTTAAAAGAAGCGCCTCGTCTGCGAAAAATAACGGTTCGGTTTCGCCGTACAGCTCGCCTACCGCTTTACGCACGTCGTTGCGCTCGGTCAGCTTAAGGAAGGAAAACGCGTACCGAAGCGAGGGCGACGCATCCATAAATTCCTCGCGCGTCAGATTTTCTATAAAATCCGCCGCGATTTTTATCACGCGTTTATCGGTAAGAAGTCCGCGGTCACCGATGGCGCAGCCGAGAAAAAACATTGCCACGTCCGCCGCCTCATTCGCAGACGCCGCGTAGTTTGCCATTTTTTCCGCGACGGTGCCGCCCTTACCGACGAGGGCGCAAACGCACCCGTAAACACACGGCTCGGCATACGACGGCGCAAAGCGGAGCGCATCGGTCAGTCTGTCTTCTTCTAAATATTCGGCGGTTCTTACGATGCCGCTGAGCCGCGAGAGCGCGGCGGCGTTCGTCTCGCCCGCATCGGACAGCCACACATCGCCCAGGAGTTCGAGCGCCTTGCCGTAGATCGACTCCGCGGCTAAAATATCGCGTTTGGAAAGTTTACCGTCAAACGTACGCTTGACTTCTATAAGGTAAACGAGGTCGGAAAGCGCGGCGACTGCGGCTCTGAATTCGCACACGTGCGAAACGCTTTCCGTCAGCGCGTGAAACGCCGCACCGTCGTTTAGTCCCAGAAAATACGCTTGCATGTAGACGGACGCAAGGCGGGGCGCGTCGGAAATTTCCGTTTCGTTGAGCGCTTCGTCCAGCTTACTTTGCGCCGCTTCCATGACGGTCGCGCCGAGATGCGAAACGTAGGTCAGCCGCGTGACGGCGCGGGCAACGCTGTTTACATGCCACACCTCGCGGACCTTGTTCAGATCTTTCCCTCTTGCGTAATCCGCACCCGATTCGAACGTCGCAAAGCCGTCGTCGATCAGAAGATAGACCCGACGCAGGAACGCGCTCTTTTTTCGGTGCGCCTCCGTTTCGAGAATCTGAAGCGTGATGCGCGAACCCGATTCGCCGCGAATCCCATACTCTTTTAAGCACTGCCGAAAATCCTCGGCAAGCGGCGGCGCAAACCCGGGCGCAAGCTCGCCCTCGGGCACGGCATCGATGATGCTTTCAAGTGCGTGCTGCTTGACGGAATTTTCCTCGCCCTTTCCGATTACGCTTTGCGCGCTCTCCAAAAGCTCCGTGTAGCCCGCAAACCGTTTGCCGCGAAGCCCCGCGAGCATCCGCATGTGAATCAGCGTGTTGATAATATCCGTGACGGGAACGTGCTCGAACGGATAATCCGCCGTCACCTTGCTCGATAGTTTCGTCAAGCAATCCGTCGCCGCGTCCGTAAACGGATCGGCCGAATCGCCCAGCCGTTTGAATAGCGCCGCGTTGTAGCCGCAGTGCACGACCGAACTGCCGTCGGGCACGTACGGTATAATATAGCACTCTCCCTCCCACCGACGCAAGGTGGCGGCTACGGATACACCGCTTTTCAAATTAACGCAGTGCACCGCGCCCGCAACGACGACGGCGCGGGTATAGTCCGTGTTTTCAATCTCGCGCAGCATCGCCGCTTCGCGCTCGGTGATACCGCTTGCAAAGCGTACCGCAAGGTCGTTCAACGTTTCGAAAAATTCCGTGCTGTCGAACGCACTGTCCGTGATCTCTTCGATCGCCGTAGAAGCGGCAGACGAACGCGGCTGCGCCGTCGCATATGCCGCACTGTCGATAAAAACGATCCTCTTCCCAAGTTCGGAAGCCGTCTTTACCGCAACGTATTCGGGCGAATATTCGGTCAGCGGCAACACGGTTTCCGCCTCGTCGCTTCGGAAAAGAAGCGAAACGGGAAGCTTCGTGCGCCCGTCGGTCAGAGCCGACAAAAGACCTTGTGCTTCTTTGGGAAGCTCCACGAAAAGCGTGTCGAACTCTGCGTCTATAATCGCTTGCTTTATTCTGAACGCACAAATGGGCGACAGGTGCGCGATGGGCAGAAACGTCAGATCTTTCTTGCCTTGAATATCTTTTCCCATACGCCCCCGTTCTTTGCCGCGCGGTTTTTCAATACGTTTTCGTAGTAGCTTTTGAGTTTAACGACGTCCGTCGTGCTGTCTTTGCGAACCGCCGACAAAATCTGCTCGTTGAAGGTTTTGGGACTGATTTCGCCACTCCCGAAGTAATAGCCGTCGAGCGCGCAAGAAAGATAGGCGCAGACCGCTTCCGCCGTACTCATCACGCTCTCGAACTTCTCCACTTTATAACCTTCGTCCGTACCGCCCCCACGAATGTCCGTAAACACGGTGGAAAGCGCGCAGATATATTCGTCGTCCGCCGCGAGCGTAACGCCCAAATTTTTCAGCTGGCGCTCCACTTCGTTCCTTATGACCTTTTGCTGCAACGCGCTGTCCGAAATGGGTTTTACCGTTTCGAAATTGAAGCGGCGCTTAAGCGCGGAGCTCATCTCGTTGACGCCCTTATCCCGCGTGTTCGCCGTGCCGATGACGTTAAAGCCCGCGCGCGCAAAAAGCGTTTCGCCGAGCTCGGGCACAGCCATGACCTTATCGGACAGCACCGAAATAAGCGTGTCGCTGATCTCGGCGGAGCAACGCGTGATCTCCTCAAAGCGCACGATAATGCCCTGCTCCATCGCGCGGTAGACGGGCGCTTTGATCAGCGCGTCTCGCGACGGGCCGGAGGAAAGCAGCATCGAATAGTTCCACGAATATTTTATGTTTTCTTCCGTCGTGCCGACCGAGCCCTGCACGGTGTTGTCCGACACGCCGCATATCGCCGCCGAAAGAAGCTCGCTGAGCATGGTCTTTGCCGTGCCCGGTTCACCGACGAGCATTAACGGGCGATTGGACGCGAGCGTCACGACCGCACGCTCGACCATCGCGTCGTCGCCGTAGAACTTTCTCGTGATCTCGGTGTTTCCCGCTTTGCCGCCGATGATAAATGTGCGCACGGCACGCGGCGACATCTTCCAACCGAGCGGTTTTTTATCCGTATCGTTCTTGATAAGCGCGGCAATTTCATCCGCGTAAATCTGCTCAACCAGCGGTTTTAAAATCTCACTCATTTTCGATTATTTCCTCACATACCCTTTTTTGATTTTGGAATCGATCAACTTTTGCGCGTCGCTTTTCGCCTCTTCGGGAGAGACGAAGGTTTTTACGACTTCGCGCCCTTCCGAGCCAATCCTGCCGTACAGTACGGTGTGGCTGCTCC
>JAIEBL010000360.1 GCA_029069015.1 Clostridiales bacterium | reverse complement strand
GCCTACGACAGCGCCGAGGTCTGGGCGCGCAAAGAATTGTTTCTGTTGCGCGACGGCGAGCCTGCGGCGGTCGCGGGCGTGCCGCCCGACTATTTTTCGGCGGACGGGCAGAAGTGGGGCAATCCGCTCTACGATTGGAGCAACCGCGACAAAGTTTTCGCCTTCTGGAAAGAACGCATTGCACACGCGCTGACGCTGTTTGACGTCCTTCGTATCGACCACTTCCGCGCGTTTGCCGATTACTACGCCGTGCCTGCCGAGAACGAAACCGCAAAGTTCGGCGAGTGGCACGACGGACCGAGCACCGCGCTGTTTGAGTATCTGGAAACCGAACTCGGCGAGCTTCCGCTCATTGCCGAGGATTTGGGCGAGCTATCCGAAAAGGCACGCGCGCTGCCCGTTCTTTGCGGCTTTCCCGGCATGAAGGTCTTGCAGTTCGGGCTGCTCGGCGACCAAAAGAGCAACCCGCATGCGATCAGGAACTTCACGAAAGCTTTCGTGGGCTATACGGGTACGCACGACAACGATACCGCACTCGGTTGGTATTCGTCGCTCTCTGCGGGGGAGCAGGCGCAGGTACGCGCACGGCTCGGCTCGGGTAACGTTGCGCTCGGTATGATCAAACGCCTCTATAAAAGTCGCGTCCGTACGGCGATCGTGCCAATACAAGACTTTTTGCAGCAGGGGTCGTCGTACCGCACCAACACTCCGGGGACATTGGGCGGCAACTGGCAGTACCGCCTTTCCGAGATTCCCCCCTTGAAAACGGCAGACTCTATTCGGGCGCTGGGGCAGAAATACAACAGAGCGGTTTAACTTTGAAAAACAGACAGGGTAGCGGAAACGCTACTCTTTTTTTGATTGGCCGACGCCGCGCGGTTTTTTTTGTAAGGATGATGCCGTAGAGGACGAGAGAAAGAGGAAAAGAGAGGGGGAAGGGTAAAAGAGAGGAAGACTATGATTATGGAAACGAGGACTGTTTACTCTCCTCTGTCATTCCGAGGGAAACGGAGCGTAGCGGAGAGACGAGGAATCCAGCGAAGCGTAGTGAGCTAAAAACAAAGCATACGGTTATTTTAACCGCTTGTGTCCTTTACGTTGACTACATTATCGCCGTTGCTTTTGCGGGAAAACAAGAAGGACTACGCTCGCTATGCTCGCTAGATCCCTCGACTTCGCTCGGAATGACAGAGGGGTGGTAGATGACAGATGTCTGATAGAATCAACCGACTTCACAGCACCGCTTGTCACCTCGACCGAAGCGAAGCGGAGCGGAGAGGTCTCGCTCTTTCTTCCCTTTTCTGTCGGCGCTTGCGTTGTGCTCTTGCCGAACTTGAAGTCGTCCGCCATTGTAGCGGGTAGCGTTTTGTCCTTCTTTAATTCGCCGCCCTCTATGGAAGCGTAGAATTTAAACCAGCTAGGCGTTCCGTGTGCGTTCTTGACGCGCACGTAGAAGGGCTTTGTGCCCGTCCAATAGCGTTTTGCCTGTAACGTCAATCCGTCTGTTGTAAAGGAGTAGGTAAGCCACGAGTTCGCAGCGGCGTCCGCTTTTTCTGCGTCCGTCCAAGTGCGTGCGCGCAATGTTTCCTGCGTGGTGCTGTCGGCAAGCCCGTTTAC
>JAIEBL010000036.1 GCA_029069015.1 Clostridiales bacterium | reverse complement strand
GTGTTTTTTTGTGGAGAAAGTGTCCAGATGAAGATTATTCACACGTCCGATTGGCATTTGGGAAAAAGGTTGGAAGGAGTCAGCCGCCTAAAGGAGCAGCAGGCGGCGCTCGAATCGCTTTTATCCTATATAAAAAAAGAGAAGATAGACGCGGTCGTCGTAGCGGGCGACGTGTTTGATACCATGAACCCGCCCGCCGAAGCGGAATCGCTCTTTTATGCCGCTGCCCTCGAAATCGGGAAGAATTGTCCGCTCATTGCGATTGCGGGCAATCACGACAATGCCGAACGCCTTTCCGCGCCGAGCGGCATTGCGGCTGCTTGCAACGTTGCGCTCATCGGCGGCATGGATAACCGTCGGTTTTCGGGCGCATTTACGGGCGGCGAGGGACATATATCTTTGCACCGTAACGGCGAGCTTGTGAACTTTGCGGTCTTACCGTATCCGTCGCCCGCGCGAATGTCCGCGCTCGGCTATACGGAAAAAGCAGACGGCTCTTATGCCGAATCGGTCAGAGCGTGGCTTTCGATTTGCGCACAGGGCTTTACGAAAACGGACTGCAATATCACCGTGTCGCACCTGTTTATGAACGGGAGCGTGCGGGCGACGGACGAAGCGGAGCTCGGCACGGCGGCGCTTCTGCCGATTTCGGTCTTGCCGCAAGCGCACTATACCGCGCTCGGGCACGTGCACAAGCCGCAAAAGATCAAGGGCGTGGAGAATGCGTATTACAGCGGCAGTCTGCTTGCGTATTCGTTCGACGACACGAGCGAGAAGTTTTTCAACCTCGTGGAAACGTCGCCCGTGTCCGTCAAGGTGACGCAGCTACCCGTGAGCGCGGGCAAGAAGCTCGTGACAGCGAGCGTGAAAAGTTTCGACGAGTGCGAGCGCGCACTCGAAGAGAACGAGGGCGCATATGTGCGCATTCTGTACGATTCGCCCGAGCCGCTCAGCGCGGCAAAGTACGCCTCGCTTCGTGCGCACGAAAATTTCGTCGCCTTTAAAAACGTTTTTATCTCGCCCAAGAGAAAGGAAGCCCAACTCAGAAGACACCGCACCGACACGGAGCTCTTTTGTGATTTCTATAAAGAAACGAAGGGCGAAGACCCGAAAGAGAGTTTGGTTGCGCTGTTCGAGCAAGCTATGCGCGGCGAAGAACTATAAAAGGGGATGAGCGAGGAAGCTGTATGAAACCTTTAAAATTGACAATCGAGGGTATCAACTCTTTTATAGAACCCGTTTCGGTGGATTTTGAAAAGTTGCAGGAGAGCGGCATTTTCTGCATTTGCGGACCGACGGGAAGCGGCAAAACCACCATTTTGGACAGCGTGATTTTGGCGTTGTATGCGCCCAAGAGCAACAACCGCGGTAGTTTACGCGACTACGTGAACACCAAGTGCGAAACGGGCAAGGTGGTGCTTGAATTCGAAGCGGACGGCGAAGCTTACGAAGTCAGTCGCCTTTTCCGCAAAAAGGAGAATGCGTCCAGCAAAGCGAAGCTGATAAAGATCCGTACGGGCGAGGTGCTTGCCGATAAGCCCGAAGACGTCAACGACCGCATCAAGGACATGCTCAAACTCGAAAAGGACGAGTTCACGCGCGGGGCGGTTTAAGAGCAGGGGAAGTTCGCCGAGGT
>JAIEBL010000359.1 GCA_029069015.1 Clostridiales bacterium | reverse complement strand
GATCTTTGCGGACCTCTCATTGCGACGGCACTTAAACTGCCGCGCGGGGCAAGCGTGCAAATCGTCAATTACCGTTTGGGAACGGCGCTCATTTCCTATTTGGGCGGCAAGTACGAATACACGCCTTTTCGGGTGGAAAAGTACGACGCAGGCGGCGCGCATACGCCTGTAGAGGTGCGTTTTACGACTTCCCTTGCAGGGGATGCCGTGCGGCGCGATTTTACCGTCAATTCTATCTACGTGAACGCGGCGACGGGCGAGGTGTCAGATCCTACGGGCGGCATAGCGGATATCGAGCGCAAAGTGCTTCGTGCACACGATCCCGCGCTTGTCTTTGCGTCGGACGGACTGCGACTCATGCGGCTCGTGCGTCTTGCGGCCGAAACGGGCTTTAAAATCGACGGCGCTACAGGTCGTGCGGCAATGGTAGCCGCCGAAAATCTGAAAGACATTTCGGGCGAGCGTAAGCGCGAAGAGCTGATGCGCATTCTTACGGCGGATACGAAATACGGCATACCTGACGCGCACTACCGCGGACTGAAACTTTTGCAAAAGCTCGGACTTCTCAAATACGTGATCGCGCCGCTTGCCGAAGGCGAGGGGCTCATGCAGAACCCCGCATACCATAAGTTCGACGTGCTTGAGCACACGTTCCGTACGGTGCGCCATGCGCCGCCGCATTTGCGGCTTGCCGCACTCATGCACGATATCGGCAAACCGTACGTGATGCAGATGTACGGCAACGCGCACGGACATGAAATTGCGGGCGAAACGATCACGCGCGATATCTTAGGGCGTGAATTACATTTCTCTTCCGCCGTCGTAAACCGTACGGCAGAGCTCGTGCGTTATCATATGTACGACATGGACGGCAAGACCAGAGAGGGCAAGTTGCGACTTTTTGCGGCGAAGCACTTCGATTGTATCGACGACCTGGCCCTGCTCATGCGAGCGGACGCGTTGGCAACCGGCATGGTGACGGAAGCACAAGCCAACGCGAAAAGTCGCCTTATCGCGCTTCGCGACCGCATGCTCGGCGACGGTACGCCGCTTTCGCTTTCCGATTTGGATATTTCGGGCGCGGACCTGACCGATTTGGGGTTTGAGGGGCGCGCGGTGGGCGAGATGCTGCAAGACTGCTGGCGTATGAGCATACTCGACCCCAAACTCAACCGACGCGAGTGGCTGCTGTCTTACGCGCAAAGGCACAAGGAATGAAAGGCGATCTACCCACGCATTCGTATTA
>JAIEBL010000358.1 GCA_029069015.1 Clostridiales bacterium | reverse complement strand
CTCTACCGCTTCGTCACGCGATGCGCACACGAAAATTTTCTCTTTCGCCATGCCGCCCGTAAGCGCGCCTTCTTTGAGGGCTTCGGCGTTCTTGCCGATAAAGTACGCGTATTCGGCAACTTCGGCGATTTTCTTACCGAACGCAACGTTTTCTTCACTCTGCGCGCTTCCCATTTCCACGAACCCCGGCGTTATGACCAAACGCACGCCGTCGAACGCTTGCATGGTTTCCAAAGCGTTTGCCGCGCCCGCGGGATTGCTGTTGTAAGCGTCGTCAAGTACCGTAACGTCACCGTTTACAATGGGCTGCAAGCGATGCTCTACCGCTTCCATATCTTTGACGGCTTCGGCGATGTCCGCCCCACTGACACCGAGCTCAAAAGCAACGGCCGCACAAAGGGCGCAAAGCTCGGGGACGTGCCGCCCGAACAGCTTACTCGTTACGGGAACGCGTTCGTCGCCGCACACGAGCTCAAACGCCATACCCTCTTGGGTAAACCGCACGTTTTCGCAAGAGCAAAACACGCCCTCGCCGTTTTCACCCGCAAGAACCTTCTTGCAAGGTGCTTTTTCATACATCGCGCGGGTATATTCGTTATCCGATGAAAAGACGCCGAAGCCGGACGAGGAAAGCCCTTCTATAAGCTCGTATTTCGTATTTGCCGTCTGTTCGATAGAACCGAACGTTTCCAAGTGTTGTTTGCCCACTGCCGTCACAATGCCGATAGAAGGCTTTACGAGCTTACAAAGCTCTTTGATATCGCCGCGGTAACGCGCCCCCATTTCGGCAATCAGCACTTCGGCGTCACCTTGCAACGAATCGTTGACCGTGCGCGCAATGCCGAGCGGCGTATTGTAGCTCGCAGGGCTGTAATGCACGCGGTATTTTTTCCCGAGCATGGCAGCCAAAATGCGCTTTGCCGTCGTCTTTCCGTAGCTCCCCGTAATGCCGATACGGATCAGCTCGGGCATACGTTGCAATTTTACGGACGCGCGGTGCAAATACCGCATATTATTAAGCGTTTCAAACGGGAAGAGCAGAAAGTGCGCGAGCAAAACAAGCAGCGGCACGGCGAGCGGCAATAGTCCCGCAAAGCTGTACCGAAGCAGCGTATGCGGTACGGCGATCGCCAACCCCAGCGACGTACCGAAACACAGTATAAACGAAAGTATGCCGAGGCGCATGATGCGCGGCGTAACCTTTAAAGGCGTTTTGCTTTTTTGCCTATGCGTCAGAACGATGAACAGCACGCAGAAAAAGAGGTGGAACACAAGCCCCAAATAGCGTACGTACCGATACCGCCAAAAACATCCGACGAACATCAGCATGGATGCGAACGAAAAGAACGCCGCCGAAAAGTAGCGTACGAAGTATTCGAAGCGTGTCCGCTTGCCCCACGACCACACGCCGCGCACGCGGTAGGACGAAAGCTGCAAAATCTGCATGATTTTACAACCCATCATCACCATCAGTAGCGCACTGAGCGCGCTTACAGAGCAAATTACAGCGTAGTACATTATTTTCTTTCTCCGTTTCTTTCGGTAAATGCGTTTACGGCAGCACAGAATACGGCGTGTCGTTCGGCGTACGCAAAGTGTCCCGCGTCTTCCATGACGACCAAACCGCTGTCCTTAATCTTCCTTTTCAGCCGCTTTGCCATATAGAGCGGCGTGTCGGTATCGTTTTTGCCCCAAAAAAGGAGCGTCGGCACTTTGATTTGCGACAAATACGATTCTAGATGGGTATTGACGACCCGCACGAACACCTTTCTCATCGCGGGCGAAAGCGCTCTGTAATCGGCACTGCCGTAGCCGTCGGTGCGTAACCCGCGGCGTACGGCACGCTTATAGCGTGCTACCGCCAACCGCTTTTTTAGCGAGAAACGCGGCTTACACCCCGCTGCGTCCGCAAGGATGAGCTTGGACACACACCCGCTTGCCCCCAACAGAATGGCGACACGGCCGCCGAAGCTGTGCCCCACAAGCACGGGACTGTTCAGATGCAAGTCTTGTAGTAGCGAGCGTATACAATCCGCGTACTCGTGTATGCCCCAGGTATCGGGCGGCGCATCGCTATGACCGAACCCCGGGAAATCAAACGCATACACGGTGCGGCCTTGCGCGAGCAGGAAGTTATAAATGCCGTCCATTGCCGCCGAGGAAGCGCCCCATCCGTGCAAAAGCACGATCGGCGTCCCCTCGCCCTGTTGTCCTTTGTAAAAAACGCGGATACCTTGATACTCCATGTTTTTTACGCCTCGCTGTTTTTGTGCTGCTTTTCTTACAATGCACACCGCATAACAAGCGCATTGCCGCTCTTATAATAGTTTTTACGAACGGACAAAACGGTAAACCCTTGCTTTTTATAGAGCCGTACGGCGGCTTCGTTTTGTTCGTTCACTTCCAGCAGCAGCTCGTTTGCGCCCTGCGCCTTTGCGTGCGCTTCGAGCTTTTGCAAGATAGCCGTACCGTAGCCTTTGCGACGGTACGCAGCGTGTACGGCGATATTGTAAACTTCGGCCGTTTCGTACACCGTGCGTACACCACCGTACCCGACGACGTCGCCGTTTACGCGCAAAAGATAGATCGCGCTGTTTTCATCCGCCAACGACTGCCGCAAATTCTCTTCCGACCAGGGACATTCGATATACGCTTTTTCCATGGCGGCAAGAAGCGGCACGTCCGTAGCGGTGGCACGCGTCCAATCAAGCATTGCGTTGTTTGTCTGCATACGCCTGTTCCGCCTGCGAAAGCCGCACGTACTGCGGTAAAAGATTGTTGTAATCGCCCGCTTCGCATCCGTTCAAACGCGCCGCCCGCACGAGCGACTGCGCATCCCTACAAGGCGGCAGTGCTCCGGCGATGCGCGCGCACAGCATACTGTCGGCGCACACCGCGCCGTCAAACGCTTTTGCCTGCGTAATAGCGTCCGCTACCGATAAAACGGCGCAGGGCGCAATCGGCGTACGGTTCACATCGAAGGACTGCGCGTACACCAAACCGTTGCTCGCGTCCGAAAGACACAGCGCATTTTTGCCGTCTGCCATTTCATTATATGCAAGCACGCGCAAAGCGTGCAACGAAAGCGCGGGAATGTGCACGGCATAGCAGAGCGCACGCACAGACGACACACCGATCCGTATGCCCGTAAAAGACCCGGGACCCGTCACGCACGCGATATAGTCGAGGTCATGTAGTCCTAAGCCTTCTTCGCGCAAAAGGCGGTCCAGGTTGGGCATAAGCGCCTCTGATGCGGCATGCGCGTCCTCGCAGACAAAGCACCGCCCCGTATGAAGCGCCACTTGCAGCCGCGACGATGCCGTATCGATCGCCAAAAATCTCTTTTCTTTTTCTTGCCCCACTCTTCTTTCCTGCCGTAAAAATCGCTTATTTCGCTAAAACGTGCGTATCGCAGTCGGGACTGAACCGATACAGCACGAACCGATTGCCGATGCACGCAACAAGCTCTGCTCCCACTTTCGATGCCGTATTCGTCGCCGCCTCGCGCACCGCCTCGGGCGAAGAACGAAGCACCGAAATTTTGATCAGCTCCCGCGCCGTAAGCGCCTTATCCACCGCTTCGCAAAAAGAAGGCGTAACGCCCTCTTTGCCGCATTGAAAGAGAGGCGGTTCGGTAGACGCCGCCGCGCGGAGTGCCGCTCTTTGTTTACTGTTCAAGAATTTCCACCACCCTTGTATTTTCGTTTTCGTAATAAATGTTAATGCGCAGTACGCGGTAGCCGTCGAGCGCGGGCGAAATATTTTCCGCCCATTCGAGCACGCATACACCGTCGTTTTTCCCGAAATATTCCGTAAGCCCCGCCTCGTACGCTTCCTCGGCAGAATGAAGTCGGTACATATCGAAATGGCGTAAAAAAAGTTTGTTCCCCTCATATTCGTTCATCAGCGTAAACGTAGGGCTGACGACGGGCACGGCAACGCCCATGCCGTATGCAATGCCTTTGGTAAACGTGGTTTTGCCCGCGCCGAGGTCGCCCGAAAGCGTGATGAGTTCGCCGCCTTTCAGGCTTCGCCCGATTTTTTCACCGAGCGCAACCGTTTCTTTTTCATGCTTACAAACCGTTTTCATTCTTTTCCGCTTCCACATTGCTCCGCCGATCGTGTAGCTGAAAAACCGCTTTTTTGCACAAGACGCAACCGTCACCAAACCGTTGCGTCTTTCAAAGTTCTATCGTGTATGTCGTTTTCCCCACGCGCCTCTTAACGGTAGGGACGCGCCGACGGCGATGAACGGTGCCGCATGGGCGGACGCGGGCGCATAGCCGAACGCCCTGAACGCGCCGACCGAGGTGTAGGCCGCTTTTTTGCCGCCGCTTTTTTCTTCTTCTTGGGTTTGGGCGCAGCTTTCTTGATGATCGTCTTCTGTTTGCGAACAGGCGGCTTTGCATCGGCCGCTGCCAAACGGCGTTTGAGCTCCGCCGTTTCAAGCGCATGGTTGACGTCGTCTTGCGTCTTCGTCAGAAGATAGGTGATTTCGGGACTGTTGCGCTCATCTTCATCGAGCAC
>JAIEBL010000357.1 GCA_029069015.1 Clostridiales bacterium | reverse complement strand
GACTTCGATTCTCACCCTGCGTATTCCAAACTCTTTTTGGAAACGGGCGGGGAAACGTCATATATGTGGGCGCGTCGGCGAGGCAGCGGGATTACGCTCGTCTTTACGGCGCACGGGGACGAGCAGGCGCGCTATACGGCAAACAAAAAGGCGTATTGCGAGCGGGGGACGCCCGTTGATTTCGGGCAAAACACCGACCCCGCGCTCTGCGGTGTTTTCGATATAACGCTTGCGCCGAAACAAGAAAAAACGTACACATTCTGCGTGCTCGTCACCGAAAACGCCGAACAAGCCGCGCATATCGCCGCGCTTGCAGCCACGCCCGAATGCAGATTACAAAACAAGGGGAGCGCCGCCGCGCTTAGTAGTGCCGTGCCGCCGCTCGCCACGGAAACGGCGGCAAAGCTGCTACGCGGAGAATTATCCGCCTTGCCCGATTGCCCCGAACTGCCCGCAGTCGTAAGTGCGGAAGACGCGCTGTCGGCGGACACGTTGGAGCGCCGTCTTGCCGCATACCGCTATCTTTGCGAGGCGGGATTGTCGTTCCGCTTGGTATTCGTTTGCCGAGCAGACACGAGCGAAGAGCGGGGGCGCGTGTTTGCGATCGAAGAAGCGATTGAGCGGAGCGGCATTTTGCGGTTCGGTATCAAAGCGGACGTGCTGCGCGCAGACCGCGAAACGTATGCCCGCATGAAAAAGCTTTCGACTGCCGTCTTGCCGCCGCCCACACGGATTGCGCAGTATACCGCCGAAAAGAACGCGTACGCGACGCCCGAGAGTTCGTCCGTTTCTTATACGCGACCTATGGGGCTCGGCGGTTTTTGCGGCGACGCGTACAGTCTCGACCTTACGGACGAGCGCCCGCCCAAGCCTTGGTGCAACATTCTCTCGAGCGGTACGCTCGGCACGGTGATGACCGAGAGCGGCGGCGGTTTTACGTTTACCGACAACGCGCGGGAACGCAAACTGACGCGCTGGCACAACGACCCCGCGGAGGCGCACGCGAGCGAGTTTGCGGCGATCTGCGAAAACGAAACGGCGTGGAGCATTGCAAGGTTTCCGCTTTGCGCGCCCGCTAAATACCGCGCCGAACACGGCTTCGGCTACACGACCTACGTTTGCGCGTATAACGGCATAACGGCGAGCCAGACCTGCTTCCTTACCGCGCATGACGGCACGGACGCCAAGGTGGTCCGCGTTACGCTCAAAAACGAAACGGACGACGCGCGGTCGTTACGCGTGCTGTTTGCGGCGGAATTCGTGCTCGGCGACTTTGCTCGCACCACGCGGCATTCTTTGCAAATTGCCGAGTGCAAAAACGGCGTGCGGCTCACGTGCGACAAGAGCGGGATGGAATGCTATTTGCATGCGTCGTTGCCTTGCGAAGCGGTAGGGGCTTGCGTAGAAGGCGCAAAAGAAAGCAAGACGCTCATCTTGCAAACGCCGCATAGAAGCAATACGTA
>JAIEBL010000356.1 GCA_029069015.1 Clostridiales bacterium | reverse complement strand
GCGAGCGACCGCATGGTGCGCGAAATGGCGGACCTCGAAGAGCTGACGATGCTTGCCGAAGCGGAAGACGCCGCCGACATGGTGGGCGAGATCGAAAGCGGCTTGAAGCACCTCGAAGACGAAACGGAGAACATGCAGCTCGAAACGCTCCTTACGGGCGAGTACGACCACGTAAACGCCATTTTGACGTTGCATGCGGGCGCGGGCGGTACGGAAGCGCAGGATTGGACGCAGATGCTGTACCGCATGTACAAGATGTATGCGGATAAAAACGGCTTCAAGTGCGAAGAGCTCGATTACCTTGCGGGCGACGAAGCGGGCATAAAGAGCGTCACGTTCCGTCTTTCGGGTACGAACGCCTACGGCTACTTAAAAGCGGAAAAGGGCGTGCACCGACTTGTGCGCATTTCGCCGTTTGACAGCAACGCCCGTCGGCATACGAGCTTTGCCTCGCTCGAAGTCATGCCCGAGATCGAGAACGACGACAATATCACGGTCAACACCGAAGACCTGCGGATCGACACGTACCGCAGCGGCGGCGCGGGCGGTCAGCACATCAACAAGACCGACTCGGCGGTGCGCATTACCCACATCCCTACGGGTATCGTCGTGCAGTGCCAAAACGAGCGCAGCCAGATCCAGAACCGCGAAACCGCGATGAGAATGCTGATCGGTAAATTGGCGGAACGGCGCGAGCGCGAACTCGAAGAAAAAGCCAACGCCATTAAGGGCGAACTGAAAAAAATCGAGTGGGGCAGTCAGATCCGTTCCTACGTGTTTCAGCCCTACACCATGGTGAAAGATCACCGCACGAACTTTGAAAACCCCGACGTGCAAGCGGTCATGAACGGGGAAATTGCGCCGTTTATTTTTGAGTACCTTCGCAAGAGTAGGTAGATATGCAAACGTATCAAGGAATCGCCGAGCAAAAATTTGCGGCGATCGCGAATAAAAAAGATGCGCTGATCTTAGGCATAGAGAGCAGTTGCGACGAAACGGCGGCGGCGGTCGTAGAGGGCGGTCGGCGCGTACTTTCCAATATCATTGCGTCGCAGATCGAAATTCACAAACGGTTCGGCGGGGTCGTGCCCGAGGTTGCGAGCCGCAACCATACTTTGGCGCTTCCGCATATCATCGACGAAGCGCTAGGGGACGCAGGCGTTCGTGCCGAGGATTTAGACGCAGTCGCCGTGACCTACGGCGCGGGACTGATCGGGGCGCTCTTGGTGGGCCTCTCCAGCGCAAAGGCGTTTGCCTACGCCCAAAACCTGCCGCTTATTGCCGTCAATCACATTGAGGCGCACGTGGCGGCAAACTATTTGGGAACGGAACTCACGCCCCCCTTCGTTTCGCTCGTGGCAAGCGGCGGGCACACGCTCCTCTTGGATATTTCCTCGTATAACGAATATACCATGCTCGCCTCGACGCTTGACGACGCGCTCGGCGAAGCGTTTGACAAAGTGGCGCGCGTGTTAGGTCTGCCGTACCCCGGGGGACCGAACGTGGACAAGCTGGCGCGTGAAGGGCAGCCGAATATCAAGCTTTACAAAACCCCCAAGGGCGTGCGTAGCGACCTCATGCTTTCCTATTCGGGTTTAAAGACCGCCGTCGTCAACTACGTGCACACGTTGCAGCAAAAGGGCGAGCCCGTGCCGGTTGCGGATATTTGCGCGTCGTTTTCTCACGAAGCCATCGATCTTTTGGCGGCTACGGCGGCGCAAGCGATGAAGAAGGCGGGACGTGATACGCTCGTGCTTGCGGGCGGCGTGGCGAGCAATTCGTACCTGCGGCAGAAGTTGCAGGAAACGGGAAAAGAAAACGGGTTTACGGTACGCTACCCCGAACCTATACTCTGCACCGACAACGCCGCGATGGTGGCGTGCCGCGCCTATTTTATGGCGGCGGAAGGCAAGGGGCTCGCGGGGCTTGATCTCAACGCCAAATCGTATCTCCCGTTTGTGGCTAAGGAGTCGCTATGAAAAAGACGGTCGTCGTGGGGGTGTCGGGCGGCGTAGATTCGTCGGTCGCCGCCTATCTTTTAAAAGAACAAGGTTACAACGTCATCGGGCTTTTCATGAACAATTGGGACGACACAGACGACGAAGTCTGCACCGCGTCCGAAGATTGGCAGGACGCCCGCGCCGTTTGCGGGGCACTCGAAATCCCCGCGTATTCGGTGAACTTTCAGAAAGAATATTTAGAGCGCGTCTTTGCGCATTTTTTGGACGAGTATAAAAAGGGGCGTACGCCCAACCCCGACGTGCTCTGCAACCGCGAGATCAAGTTCGGCCCGTTTTGGGACTACGCAAAGCGACTGGGCGCAGACTATATCGCGACGGGGCACTATTGCCGCATAGAACAGTCCGATAGCGACGTACACCTTTTGGAAGCGGCGGACGCGAACAAGGACCAGACCTACTTTCTCAATCAGGTGCGCACGGAGCAACTGCGGAACGTGCTTTTTCCGCTCGGTTCGCTCGTAAAAGGCGAAGTGCGCGCGATCGCCGAAAAAAACGGACTGGTGACGGCAAAGAAGAAGGACAGCACGGGCGTTTGCTTTATCGGCGAGCGCAACTTTAAGAAATTCCTTTCGACCTATCTGCCCGCAAAGCAGGGGGACATCGTCGATACGCACGGTAAAGTCATCGGTACGCACGACGGCTTGATGTACTACACGATCGGGCAGCGCCGCGGCCTCGGGATCGGCGGCGTCAAGGGCGAAGCGCAAAGCCGTTGGTATGTCGTGCACAAAGACTTGGAGAAAAACTGTCTTGTCGTTTCGTGCGGCGAGGGGGAGGAGCTTTTGTATTCCTCGCTCGTTTGCGACGGCTTCAACTTTATCGGGAAGCCGCCCGAGCAAAAACAATTTGCTTGCGCCGTCAAAACGCGTTACCGTCAACCCGCACAGCCTGCCACGCTTACCGTCACGGAAAGCGGCGCGCATATTGCCTTCTGCGACCCGCAGCGTGCCGTCACGGCAGGACAGTATGCCGTAGCATACTTGAACGGAAGGTGCTTGGGCGGCGGCGTAATACACGAAGCTTTGCGGGGCTTATAGCGGTCGCATACGAAACGAAATCACAGAGAGAAGGTAGTAGTTAAAACTGCTACCTTTTTTGTTTTTCGGGTGGCGGCGGCGCGCGGCTTTTTTGAAAGGATTATGCCGTAGGGGAAGAGAGAATGAGGGAAAAGAGAGGGGGGAGGGGAAATGAGAGGAGCACTATGATCACGGGAACGAGGACTGTTTACTCTCCTCTGTCATTCCGAGGAAAGCGCCGTAAGGCGCGGCGAGGAATCCAGCGAAGCGTAGTAGAACTAAGAACGAAGCATACGGTTATTCTAACGGCTTATATTCTTTACGTTGACTAAACCATCGCCGTTTCCTTTGCGGGAAAGACAAGAAAGACTACGCTCGCTCTGCTCGCTAGATCCCTCGACTACGCTCGGGATGACAGAGGTGGTGCGTACGGACACACTTTATAGAATCAACCGTTTCCCTCGGAATGACGGAGGGGTGTGGATAGTCTATAGGGTATTGAATCAACTGTCTTCGCGTTTCTGTCACCTCGACCGAAGCGAAGCGGAGCGGAGAGGTCTCTCTCTTTTTTCTTCTTTCTGTCGGCACTTGCGTTGTGCTCTTGCCGAACTTGAAGTCGTCTAGCATGGAAGACGGTAGCGTTTTGTCCTTCTTTAATTCGCCGCCCTCTACTTTGGCGTAGAACTTGAACCAACTCGGTACGCCATGGCTATTCTTAATACGCACGTAGAAGGGTTTCGTACCCGTCCAGTACCGCGTAGCTTGCAGGGTTATTGTCTTATTATCTGCCGAGAACGAGTAGGACAGCCAGGCGTTCAATGTTGCGTCTGCCTTTTCCGTAGCCGCCCAGGTGCGGGCACGCAACGTTTCCTGCGTTGTGGTGTCGGCAAGGCCGTTTACCTGGTATATGGCAGCCGTGTGCACCGAGAGCGGAAGACTGTTGGGGTCTGTGCCGAGAAGTGTAGTTCCTGTTCCGCTTGCGACCGCAACGGTCGTAGTGGCATGACGGGTGAGCGTGATCGTCGGGATAGAGCTTTGCGAAGGCGCAGTCGTAAGGTCGGTGATGCGCGCCATGCCGTGTCCTTCACGGTTGCCCTGCGTGTGCGATACGTCCGTAATAACGCCTGCTTTGGTGTAGCTGCTACCGCCGCCACCGCCGAACACGTCGGCGCCGCCACCGCCGTACCAGCCGCCGCCACCGCCGCCGCCTGCATGGTCGCACCCTACGCCTACGCCGCCCTGACCGAAGAAGCCGTTTGAGGGAGACGCGCCCCAGTTATGTCTATGTCCGTGCGCGGCGGCTCCGCTTGCGTTGGTGTACTTATGCCCACCGCCTGCGGTCTGCGTGCCCCCTAAGCCATGGCATACCGTGCCGCTGCCCCAACCGTTGCTCAACGCATGGTACGCGCCTTCACCGCCCGTCGTGCCGCCGCCTGCGCCCGTGTAACCGGCGACAAACGGGTGGTCGCCCCAACCGCCGCCACCGCCGCCGCCTGCAACCATCAATACGTCGCCGCTGTGATTGGCGGTGATGGTGGCCGGTTGGTAAAGATCCTCGGTCTTCGTCATGCCGCTGTACGTGATGTAATTCTTGAGCTGTCCGTCACCCCACGTAGAGAGGGCAATGTGCGTAGCCCCGCCTCCGCCTGCGGAGTCGGTAGCAATGATGCCGCCGCCGCCGTTCCAACCGCCGCCCTTTGCAAGGTTTTTCCAATCCCCGCTTACAAACGCTAAGTTTCGTTCGGCTGCCGATCCGGTTGAGGCATTGTTAATGTAGTTGTCCGAACCCTTACCGCCGACGGCAACGTAAAGCGTTACGGGTGAGCTACCCGTAATGGTATAGTAGCCCTTAACGTAACCGCCTTTACCGCCGACGCTTATATTATGCATGCCTTGACCGCCCTGAGCGCCCCAAAGTTCCAAAAGGTACTTGCCAGGGTTCAACGTAATGGTTTGGATGCTTCCGTCCATACCTACGTTGTTGCCTTGATGACGCCAACCGTTGGTAACAGAGGTGGATTGGTCTTTCTTGTTTTCCGCATACGTTCCGTTATAATTAAACGTGTACACGTACTGGTTCGACGAATTTATGGCAGTCGTGTACGTAACGCTTGACCCTGTGTCGTCAGGAGCAGCGGAAAGGGAAATATCTTCCTTAATAGCCTTGCTCGAAGCATTCGCCGCAAAGTCTACGCCCAAGTATGTAGATATGCGCTTTTTGGCGTGCCCAAAAGCTTAGCAAAGGGGGTATGAGCTATCGTTTCTTCTTTGTATGCGTATTGCATAAATACCGCGTAGTTTGAAAATACTTGACGAATGGGCGGTAAAGTGATATACTGCATGAAATCATACAGGGGCGAGGGGAGAGTTTTCCTGCGCCCTTATAATTTTTATACGGGAGGACAACCATGAAAAAGCGTAATAAGATCGTCGCATTCTTGCTTGTGTTGGGGCTTATGTTTTCGCTCTGCGCTTGCAACGATAAAGACGATTCGGGGAAGACCCCGCCTCCGCCCGCACCTCCTGCACCGCCCGCTACGGTGGACGTAGGCGACTATGCGCGCGTGTGGGTTTCGGGGAATTGCATGCTCGACCTTGCGGCGGGCACGCTCACGGGGAGCGACTTTGATGACTTTGAAGTAAAGAGCATTACGGGCGGGAAAGCAAATGCGGTGATCACGTGCACGGCGGACGAGAACGAGTATACGCTCACGCTCAACACCGACGGTGCGCTGGATATGAAAGACGGCGACGAAACAGTCGTCTATACCTTTATGGCGGCGCCGGCCGAGTTTTCGGGCGCATGGCTGAGCAGCGATCCGTATGCGGCATTTTATTACACCGTGTCCGACAACCTTAACGCAAACGGCAAATTCGATTGGGCGACCATAGGCAGATTCGACGGCGAACGGTACACGGGTACCGCCGTTACGAAATTCGCTTTCACCGCCGACGGCGCGCCTACGCTTATCTTTGTGGATCTGCGGTACAGCACATACCTCGAAGACTATTACGAGCACACAAAAATCTACTACGTAGGCAGCGCATTGAAAGTGCTTGACGAGTACGGCGACGTTTACAATCTGACGCCTTACGGCGATTGCTTTGATAAGACGGCTTCGTACTTCGATGCGAAAGAGCACACGTTCTCGTTCGATGGCGGAAAGATCGTGTATAACGGCGCGTCCGCCGATTACCAGCTGAAAGCAAACGCAAACGGCAGCGGCCTTTCGTTCAAAGCGGGGGACGTCGATTATTTCCTTCAATATTGCTGCGACGGGCTACGCCTTGTGACGGCAAGCGAGAAAATTGCCGTTGCGCTTTACGACCCTGCGCTGATCGTGGGGCAGTGGTCGAACGAAGACAACACGCATACGGCGGTGATCGAAAAGGATAACGCCGTAACATTTGACGGCACGGAGTATCCGCTCTCTCTGCACGCGGTAAGCGGCGGCTTCTGTTATTCGTTTACGGTAGGTTCGGTTACGTATACAATCAATTTCATAAGCGGCATAGATGCGGCGTTTGAAATGAAAGCGAACGGTGTTTCCGAGGGCTACTATATTCTGAATTCCGCAAAATCACTTTTTGTAAACGTCTATACCGACAACTTGAATACGTTTACGATCGGCTATAATTACACGATTCAGTACGAAGGCGGGCAGAGCCGGGCGGGCGGGTTTACGTACTTACCCGATTTCGAAT
>JAIEBL010000355.1 GCA_029069015.1 Clostridiales bacterium | reverse complement strand
TCAATAAGGCGTTTGGGGGTAAGAATGCAACGACGGTGTGGCCGAATAAGCCGCTCCTTTCGCGCGACGAAGAGAAGGTCTTGCGGGACGAATACGCCGTACGCGAGGACGAGGGCGTATACGGGAAGGCGCACTATATGCTAAAACTCACGGTGCAGATCTTGGCGCTCGTACCCGTCGTGCTCTGCGTTATATGGGCGTGCATTTACGACAGCGCAAACGCGGGGATGGCAATGATGCTGATCTTCATTTTTATCGGCGTTCTGGCAATGCGGTACCTCAAAGTCGTGCCCGCGGGCTTTCGCTATCCCTTCTTTGCGGTGTGGGGCGGCGTGCCGACCGGCATGTTCGCGGCAGGTTACGCAAAGTCGACGTACGATCCTTTGCATATCGGTATCGCGGCGGGCGTGTTCATCGTGCTCTGCACGTTCGTGCTCATTCAGTTTATCGACGTGCGCGAGAAAAACAATCTCGAAGAGTACAGCGACATCGTGTGCGTAAAGCGGTATTTGCGTTCTGTCAGTAAGCATCATCTCAAACGGGACGACTTTGCCGCATTCTTGCCCATTATATACACGCTGCCCAGTTTGCGGTTATATAAAGGAAAGTTCCGTTTTTGTAACGTGCCCGAGTGGTTTGAGGGCGACAGGAGGGAGCTATGAGTTTTAAGGCGTTTATGGTATTTGCGGTTTTGACCGGGATCGGGCTTTTGTTCTCGCTGTTTTGCATCCTCATCGGCGTCATCCAGAGAAAGGTGCAGACGCGTACGGTGGAGTTCTACCCGCCCAAAGGTTGCTCGCCGCTCGACGTTCTGATCATGTATAAGGGTAAGCATGCCGACCCGCGCGCCGTCTTTAACCCGCTCTGTCTGTATTGGGCGGATAAGGGGCTCATCACCATCAAAGAAGACTGCAAACGCGGTCTCGTGCTCCATAAGAAAAAGGAATTTCCCGACCACAGGCATTATTTTCAACATTACAGCAATTCCGTTTCCCGCACGACCTACGGGCTGGAAAAACAGTTCTTCGAGTATCTGTTCGCGGACGGCGATACCTTTTATACGCTGACGGCACAGAAGACGTTTAACGAAAAGTACGAAGAGCTTCGCGGCAACATCAAAGAGGTCGCAAGAGAAAATCAGGTGCCGCTCTGCAAAAAGCTGTTCGTACTGCCGCAAATCGTTTCGGGCGCCATATACATTGCATTTGAGATCTACGCCACGGCAGCGACGCACTTTCCGTATATCGTGCTCACGATATTTTCGTTTATCGGTATTCTGATGCTGCGTTACGCGCCTTTGCCCGGCATGATACGCGTGCCCTTCTTTTCGGTGTGGGGCGGCGTGCCGACCTTCGTTATGCTGATGTTCGGTAAAGGCGCGATGGGTCTTGGCTGTCTTGTAATGCTGACGCAGTTTATTCTGACGGTCTTCGTGCTCACGCGGTTCGTGGACATTCGTTCGATCAAGAGTTTGCAAGCGTACGCGGCGGTCGATTCGTTCCGTCAGTTTCTGCTCGAAGCCGAGCAAGAGCGCGTGGAACTCCTCGTAGAGGAAAACCCGCGCTACTACTACAACATTCTGCCGTACTGCTATATCCTTAACGTGACCGAGAAGATGAAAGTCAAGTTCGACCGTATCATGATGGAGGGCCCTGCCTGGTTCTTGGGCGATATCCGCAATACGCTGATGTTCTAACCGCGTCGCCATGCTGTGCTGTCACCTCGCTCAGCCGAGCGCGAAGCGCGAACGCCACGGAGCGAAGCGAAGTACCGAAGCGTAGCGAAGTGGAGAGGTCTCTTTTTTAGATTTCTCGACTTCGCTCGAAATGACAAAAGGGCGCAGTGAAAAAATTGTTAATTTTTCTTAACAAAACGCTTGACAAGGCGTTTTGTTTTATATATAATGTTAATCGAAGTTAATATTGTTAACCGCGATAAATACTTTTGCGGTAAAAAGGAGGACGGCATGCCGCTTGCGTTTGCACCGCTCGATACGGCGGTCACGATCACCGCTGTACGGGCAGACGAGAAAGTAAAAAAGCATTTGACGGAGTTGGGCCTATTGGAAGGGGAGAACGTTACGCTCCTTTCGAACATGGGTGGTAACGTGATCATTTCGGTAAAGGAAGGAAGACTTTGTTTGGACCGCGTGCTTGCGAGCAAGATTTTGGTTGCATAGGGCGCGTAGAGAAATAGAGGAGTGCATAAAACAATGACGAAATTATTGAGTGATTTTACGATCGGCGAGCACGGCATGGTGACAGCTGTGCACGGCGAGGGGCGTATCCGCCGTCGTCTGTTCGATATGGGCGTCACGCCGAGCGCCGAAATAACGATGCGCAAAAAAGCGCCGCTGGGCGACCCGATCGAGGTTACGCTGCGCGGCTACGAGCTTACGTTACGCAAAGCGGAAGCGGCATGCGTGGAAGTCGAAACGGAAAAATAAAAGGAGAAAGAGAAGAAAGAAAATGAAGACTTTTGCATTGGCGGGGAATCCCAACAGCGGCAAGACGACGCTTTTCAACGCGCTCACGGGCAGTACGGCGCACGTGGGCAACTGGCCGGGCGTTACGGTCGATAAGCGCGAGGGCGTCTATAAAAAGGGCAGCGAGCCGATCGCGATCGTAGACCTTCCGGGCATCTACTCGCTTTCGCCCTATACGCCCGAAGAAGTGATCTCGCGCACCTACATACTCGAAGAAAAGACGGGCATCATCAATATCGTCGACGCGACCAACTTAGAGCGTAACCTGTATTTAACGACGCAGTTGCTCGAAACGGACGTTCCCGTCATCGTCGCGCTCAATATGATGGACGAGGTGGAAAAGGCGGGCGACCGTATCGATGTCGCCGCGCTCGAAAAGAGCTTGGGCGTGCCCGTCGTGGAAATTTCCGCGCTCAAAGAAAAAGGAATCGCCGAGCTTATGAAACGCGCTTCGCTGATGGCGACCGAGCGTAAAGGGACGTCGCTTTTTACGGGCGCACTCAAAGAGAAAATCGACAAAGCGGCAGAACATTTTGCCGAAGAGGGCGTAGCGTCGCCGCTATTCCACGCCGTAAAGCTTCTTGAAAACGACGAACTGGAAATCGAGAAAAAGGGCGCGAAAGAACTGCTCGCCGCCGTTTCCGAAGGCGAGGACCTTGAAGCGGCGATGGCCGACGCGCGCTATAAATACATTGCCGAACATTTTTCCGTAGCAAAGGAAAAGGCAAAGAAAAGCGAGGCGCTTACGAAGTCGGACAAAATCGACAAGGTGCTGACGCACCGCGTTTGGGCGATTCCTATTTTCATCGCCGTGCTGTTTGCCATTTTCCACGTTACGTTTGCCGAAGACTTTCTGTATATCGGGGCGTGGGCAAGCCTCGGCAAGGGTCTGCCTTCGCTCGACGAGCTCAACCTTTCCGAGGGCATGGCGACCTTCGTGGGCATCTTCTACGATGGTGCGGTGTTCAGTCCGGGCGTGATCCTGTTTAATATATTTGACGTATTATTCGGAAAGATCACCGAAGCCGTGGGCGGCGCGATCGCGACCGAATGGCTCTCGGGGCTTATCGCCGACGGTATCTTGGGCGGTCTGTTCGCGGTCTTAGGTTTCCTGCCGCAGATCCTTATGCTGTTTATGTGGTTCTCCATTCTGGAAGACAGCGGCTACATGGCGCGTATCGCGTTCGTGCTCGACCGCATCTTCCGTCGCTTCGGGCTTTCGGGTCGTTCGTTCATGCCCATGATCATGGGCTTCGGTTGCTCCGTGCCCGCCATGATCAACACCCGTACGCTTGCCGACGAAAAGGAACGGGTCGCCACCGTGCGCGTCATTCCCTTCTTTTCGTGCGGAGCAAAGCTGCCCATCCTGACCGCGATCGCGGGCTGTATCGTGCAGCACTTCGGGGTAGGCAACCCCGACGCGATCACGCTTTGCATGTATCTTCTCGGCATGGCAGCGGCGATCGTCAGCGTATTACTCATGCGCAGTACGACGCTCAAAGGGGAAGTCCCGCCTTTTATCATGGAGCTTCCCGCCTATCACCGTCCGCGCTTTAAGAACCTGATGCTCCACTTGTGGGATAAGACCAAGCATTTCGTAAAGAAAGCGTTTACCATTATCTTCGTTTCCACCGTTGCGATTTGGCTTCTCTCGCACCTGAGCTTCGATTGGCACTATCTTGCCGACGAGCGCATGAACGAGTCGATCCTGGCGCAGATCGGCAAACTGATCCAGCCGATCTTCACGCCGCTCGGCTTCGGTAAGCAGATCGGCGCATATGGTTGGGTGTTCGCGGTAGCCGCGATCACGGGGCTCATCGCCAAAGAAAACGTCATCGCTACGTTTGGTACGCTCGGCGCATGCCTTATCGCCATCGGCGCAAACGTCGGCGGCGTGACGGCGGATACGCTCCTTGCCGACGAAGAGGGCATCACCTCGGCGATCGCCATGGTGCAAGCCACGGGTATCACCATTCCCGCACTCCTTGCGTTCATCGCATTCAATATGACGACCATTCCTTGCTTTGCCGCCGTCGCTACGGCAAAAGCCGAACTCGGTAAAGGTCGGTTCGTAGGGACGCTCGTCTTCTGGCTCGTTGCAAGCTATATCATCGCCGCCGTCGTATACACGATCGGTTCGTGGTGGTGGACGGCGTTTATTTGGGCGGCCGTCGCGGCAGTGACCGTCACGCTCATCGTGCTCAGGAATAAGGGCAAACTGCACCTGCGTAAAAAGGGAGCTTGCCATGAAGCTGCTTGAGATTCTTTTGGTAATCGTCGTCGCCGCCTGTGTACTGATTGCTCTGACTGTGATCATTGTGCGCAAAATAAAGAAGCGCGGCGGGTGCTGCGACTGCACCCACTGTTCGGGCGCATGCACGTGCTGCGGAGCGCACGAGGAAAGCAAGCCACGCGAAGAAAGACGGGCGTAAAACTTTTACACACTGTTATCTTACTTACACACCTCCTAGTTTCGGGAAACGCACTCATTGCCTTTATGGTCGGCAAACGGGTGCGTTTTTCGTTGTGTGTAGCGGCGTGTATCGTTGACTTTTTATGTTCTATGTACTATACTTTTATACGGCTTATTGAATGAGAAGGAAGAAACTTATGTGGTACGACGAAAGTATTTTTTATCAGATCTATCCGTTGGGCGCGTGCGGCTGTGAACCAAGCGCCATCGATACGGTGACGCACCGATTGGGCATCCTCGAACAGCAGATCGACACGCTGGAAAAAATGGGCGTGGGAGCGGTGCTTCTCAATCCGTTCTTGCAGAGCGAAACGCACGGCTACAATACGACCGACTACTATAAGATTGATACGCGTCTCGGCACGGTAGAGGACATGAAGCGCTACGTCGACGCTCTGCACGCGCGCGGTATCCGCGTCGTTGCCGACGGCGTGTATAACCATTGCGGCCGCGAGTTCTTTGCCTTCCGCGACGTTCGGGAAAAGAAATGGGACTCTCCTTACCGCGATTGGTTCAAGATCAATTTCAGCGGCAATTCCGCGTATAACGACGGCTTTTATTACGAGGGGTGGGAAGGGCACTACGACCTCGTGTCGTTCAACCTCTACAACGACGATTGCGCGAACTATCTCATAGAAGCGGCGGCGTGGCTGTGTACCTCTCTCGGCTTCGACGGCATTCGTCTGGACGTGGCGTATCTATTGCCCGAACATTTCTTACGCAGGCTTACGGGGCGACTGAAGGGCATACGGGGCGATTTCTTCTTCGTGGGTGAAATGATCCACGGCGACTATAATAAGCTCTTTAACGCCGGTGTAGACGCCGTCACGAATTACGAATGCTATAAAGGACTGTACTCGTCGTTCAACTGCAAGAACATGTTCGAAATCGAGTATGCGCTGCGCCGTCAGTCGGGCAACGAACCGTGGGCACTCTACCGTGACAAGCGTCTTTTCAACTTTGCGGACAACCACGACGTGACGCGCATTTACTCGATCCTGCAAAATAAGGACAACCTCGCGGCGGCGTACGTGCTGCTGCTCGGCATATCCGGCATACCCTGCCTGTACTACGGCGCGGAAAATAAGGCAGCGGGTGAGAAGAAGGACGGCGACGCGTCGCTCCGTCCGTCGCTTGCTTCGCTTCCCCCCGTAGACGAAACGCTCGTAAAATTGTTTGCATCTCTGTCCGCGGTCAAAAAAGCGCACCCCGCGTTGCAACGGGGAAGCTATAAAACGAATTCTATCACCAATGCCGCACTCTCGTTCGTGCGCGAATGCGACGGGGACGCGGTGTTCTTTGCCGTAAACTGCGGCGACGGGGAAGTGTCTTTGGGACTTCCCTTCGGCGGCGAAACGTTGGACGGCGTGCACGTAGAGGGGAATATCACCCTGCCGCCGCACGGCTATGCGGTCGTCGTCAGAAAATAGTCGGGACAAAAATTAAAACCGCCGTAATTTCGGGCGGCTTGCAATATTTTTAAGAATAAGAGCAAGATAATAGTATGAAAAAATTTCTTGCCCTTATTTTATGTATTCTGTGTTTGCCCGCCGCGCTTCTGTGCGGCTGCGGCAAAAAAGAAAAGGCGGCGGTCGTCTGGTTGGTTACGCCCTCTGCGGCAGGTGCGGAAG
>JAIEBL010000354.1 GCA_029069015.1 Clostridiales bacterium | reverse complement strand
ACGGCACTTGTGCAGGCGGCACGGGTGCGTTTATCGACCAAATGGCGAGCCTACTCAATACCGACGCGTCGGGGCTCAACGAGCTTGCCAAAGAGTATACCATTCTCTACCCCATTGCTTCGCGTTGCGGCGTGTTTGCAAAGAGCGATATTCAGCCGCTCATCAACGACGGCGCAAAGAAAGCGGACATTGCCGCTTCCGTCTTTCAATCGGTGGTCAATCAGACGATTTCGGGTCTTGCGTGCGGCAAACCCATTCGCGGCAAAGTCGCATTCTTGGGCGGCCCTCTGCACTTTCTGACCGAGCTGGGCGTTCGCTTTACCGAAACGCTCAACCCCGAAAAAGCGATTTTCCCCGAAAACAGTCAGGTGTTCAACGCCATCGGCGCGGCAACGAGCGGCGAGCAGGTATTCAAAGCCGCCGATCTTAAAGAAAAACTCGAAAAACTCAAAGGGCTTACGAGCCACGAAGTGGAACGCCTTCCCGCCCTCTTCTCTTCTCAAGAAGAGTTGGCGGCGTTCCGTGCGCGCCACGCAAAAGTCAAAATTCCTTTCGGCGACATATCCAAACACAAAGGCCCTTGCTATCTCGGTATCGACGCAGGATCTACGACGACGAAAGCCGCTCTCATCGACGAAGACGGCGCGCTACTCTATTCGTGGTACGGCTCGAACAGCGGCGATCCGCTCAAATGTATCGTGGGGGTCTTACGCGAAATCTACTCACTTCTTCCCAAAGATGCCTATATCGGGCGCAGCACGATCACGGGCTACGGCGAGGGCATGATCAAAGCGGCGCTACACATCGACGCGGGCGAAATCGAAACGATGGCGCACCAAACGGCGAGCAATGCGATTTTACCCGGCGTGGAATTTATTCTCGATATCGGCGGGCAGGATATGAAATGCCTACGCATCAAGAACGGCGTTATCAACGATATTCTGCTGAACGAGGCGTGCTCTTCGGGGTGCGGCAGCTTTATCGAAACGTTCGCATCCGCGCTCGGCATGACCGCCGAAGAGTTTGCGCGCAAAGGCTTGGAGAGCGACTCCCCCGTCGATCTTGGCTCGCGTTGCACGGTATTCATGAACTCGCGCGTAAAACAGGCACAAAAAGAGGGCGCGACGGTCGCGGACATTTCGGCGGGCCTTGCCTACTCCGTCGTAAAGAATGCGCTCTTTAAAGTCATCAAAATGCGCGACAGCAGTCAGATGGGCGAAAAAATCATCGTGCAGGGTGGTACGTTCTTAAACGAATCGGTGCTGCGCGCGTTTGAGCTAATTTGCGGCCGCGAAGTGATCCGCCCCGACAAAGCGGGTCTGATGGGCGCGTACGGCAGCGCGATATTAAGCCGCAACAACTACCAGGGCGGCGAAAGCACGCTTTTGAAGGCGCACGAGCTAAATAGCTTTTCCGTTCAGAAGACCAACCGACGCTGCGGAAAATGCGGCAACAACTGCTTGCTCACCGTGTCTTCTTTCAACGACGGGCGCACCTACGTGACGGGCAGCCGTTGCGAAAAAGGCGCGAGCGACACGGCGGAAAAGAAAACGCTTCCGCCCAACCTTTTCGCAACCAAATACAACCGACTTTTCTCGCACTACAAGCCGCTCGACGAATCGGCGGCGCCCCGCGGAAAAGTGGGCATTCCGCGCGTACTGAACCTCTACGAGAACTATCCGTTCTGGTTTACGTTCTTTACGAACCTCGGCTACCGCGTGGAGCTTTCTCCCCGTTCGTCGCGGGCGATCTACGACCTAGGTATCGACACGATGCCCTCGGAATCGGTTTGCTACCCCGCAAAACTCGTCCACGGGCATATCACGGCGCTCGTCAAGAAAGGCATTAAGTTTATTTTCTATCCCTGCCTGCCCTACGAAATGATTGAGGACGAGAACGCCGACAACCACTACAACTGCCCCGTCGTCGGGACGTACCCCGAAGTCATTCGCAACAACATGACGGAAGTGTTCGGCTCTGACGTTACGTTCAAAGCGCCCTTCCTGCCCATCGCCACGCCCGACCGCATGGAAAAGCGGCTGATTGAGGAATTCCCCGATATCCCCGCAAAAGACGTGAGGCGCGCGCTCAAAAAGGCGTACGCCGAAAACGAAGCGTTCAAAGCGGCGATCCGCAAAGAGGGCGAAGAAACGATCGCGTACCTTGAGAAGACGGGCACGCACGGCATCGTGCTTGCGGGCAGACCCTACCACCTCGACCCCGAAATCAACCACGGTATTCCCGAAATGATCAACGCCTACGGGTTCGCGGTGCTTACCGAAGATTCGATCGCGCATTTGCATAAGGTGGAACGCCCCATTCGCGTCGTAGACCAATGGATGTACCATTCGCGGCTTTATTCGGCGGCGGAATACGTGCGCACGAGCGACTGCTTGGATCTCGTACAGCTCAACTCGTTCGGTTGCGGCCTAGACGCCGTTACGACCGATCAGGTGCAAGAGCTAATGGAAGCGGCGGGCAAGCTGTATACGGTGCTGAAAATCGACGAAGTAAACAACCTCGGCGCGGCGCGCATTCGCGTGCGGTCGCTCATGGCGGTTTTGGAAGAGCGCAAAAAGCGCAACATCCACGCGCCCAGCAAGGTAGCGCCCTCCCCGAGCCGCGTCCTCTTTACCAAGGAAATGAAGTCGGACTACACGATCATTGCGCCGCAGATCTCCCCCATACACCTCAGGATCTTGGAGCGCACATTGCACAAGTTCGGCTACAATATCAAAGTATTGCCCGAAAGTCCGACAGCGGTCGATACGGGCCTCAAATACGTCAACAACGACGCTTGCTACCCCACCATTTTAACGGTCGGACAAGTGGTCGATGCGCTGCAAAGCGGCAACTACAACCTCAACAAGACGGCGGTCATGATCACGCAGACGGGCGGCGGTTGCCGTGCCACCAACTATATTGCGCTTCTGAGAAAGGCGCTGCGGCAAGCCAACATGGCGCAAGTGCCCGTCGTATCGCTCAACTTTGCGGGTCTTGAAAAGAACCCCGGCTTCAAAATCACCGTCACGCTCATGAAGAACATGGTGGTGGCGCTCCTCTACGGCGACCTGCTGATGCGTTGCGTATACCGCGTGCGCCCGTACGAAAAAGTAAAGGGCACGACCGAGCGCGTCTACGAAAAATGGAACGAGCTGATCTGCGAGCAGATGGAACGCGGCGACACGAAGAGCTTTAAAAAGAACGTGGCGCAAATCGTGCGCGACTTCAATGAAATCGAAATCACGGGCGAAGTCAAACCCCGCGTCGGTATCGTGGGCGAAATTCTCGTTAAGTTCCACCCCGTCGCCAACAACCACGCCGTAGACCTCATCGAACGCGAGGGCGGCGAAGCGGTCGTTCCCGATCTGCTCGACTTCTTCATGTATTCGTTCTACGACAACACGATCAAGTTCGAAATGCTCGACGGCACGCGCAAGAAAAAGTTCGTGGGCGACTTTGCGATTTGGTTCATCGAGCAACTCAAAAAGCCCATGCTCAAAGCGCTCGAAGGCACGAAGTTCGGCGCGCCCACGCATATCCGCAAAATGGCGGAAGAAGCGAGCAAAGTCGTATCGTTGGGCAACATTGCGGGCGAAGGCTGGTTCCTGACCGCCGAAATGCTCGAACTGATGCACAACGGCGTCAACAACATTATTTGCATGCAACCCTTCGCTTGCCTTCCCAACCACGTGACGGGCAAGGGCATGATGAAAGCGCTCAAAGCCTACAATCCCAAAGCCAATATCGTGGCGGTGGACTACGACCCCGGCGCAAGCGAAGTCAATCAGGTCAACCGTATAAAACTCATGATGAGCGTAGCGTTTACAAACCTCAAAGCGAACGCACCGCACACGAACGAGATTGCCGACGAACAAATGCAATGCGAAAACGCCGCACCCGATTTGGCGGAAGCGGCGGCAACGGAACACTGCGACGGTTGCTGTTCGTCGTGTAAGATTAAACACTAAACACCTAAAACAGTTTTGTGAAAAGGCAACCACCCTGTTCAAGAGCGGTTGCTTTTTTTCATCTGAACGGCGGGGAAAGCCCAAAAATACAAATTCCTGTAAAAAAGCGTTTTGTGGGGCACGATACGATTGACGAAAAAAGGGAAATATAGTATAATTGATAGGTGGTTCAAATGATGGGTTACGCTCCAAAAGCGCAAAACCCCGTGGAATCATCGGAGGTTAGAGTTTTATGGCTGTTACCGCACTTGTAGGCGCTCAATGGGGCGACGAAGGTAAAGGAAAAGTAATCGATATACTCGCGGAAAAGTCGGATATGGTGGTGCGCGCGCAAGGCGGCAACAATGCGGGTCACACCGTCGTTGCGGGCGGTGTTACCTACAAACTGCACTTGATCCCGAGCGGTATTTTGTATAAAAATACGATATGCGTTATCGGCAACGGCACGGTCATCGACCCCGCCGTTGTGTTGGAAGAAATGGAATCGCTCTCTTCCCGCGGCGTGGATCTGTCGCGTCTTAAAATCGACGCGCGCGCGCACGTAATATTCCCCTACCATATCGCGCTCGACGGACTGAGCGAAGACGCCCGCGGCAAAGCGGATATCGGCACGACCAAAAAGGGCATCGGGCCTTGCTACATGGATAAAGCGGAGCGCATCGGCATTCGTATGTGCGACCTGATTCAGCCCGACGTTTTTGCCGAAAAGCTGAAACGCAACGTCAGCTTAAAGAACAACATCATCACGAAGCTGTACGGCGGCGAGCCGCTCGACTGTGATAAAATTCTTGCCGACTACAACGAGTACGCCAAAAAGCTTGCTTCTTTCGTATGCGATACTTCCGTACTCGTATACAATGCCGTAAAACAAGGAAAGAACGTTCTGTTCGAAGGCGCGCAAGGGGCACTCCTGGACCTTGACGTCGGCACGTATCCGTACGTTACGAGCTCCCACCCCGTTTCGGGCGGGTTCTGCGTGGGCGCGGGCGTCGGTCCGACGCTCATCAAAGACGTTTTGGGCATTGCAAAGTCGTATACCACCCGCGTGGGCAAAGGACCTTTCCCCACCGAACTTGACGACGAAGTGGGCAATTTCATTCGCGAGCAAGGTTTCGAGTACGGCACGACGACGGGCCGCCCCCGCCGCTGCGGTTGGTTGGACGCCGTTATTTTGCGGTTTGCCGTGCGCGTGAACGGACTGACGGGTATTGCGCTTAACAAGCTCGACACGCTGACGGGACTCAAAAAACTCAAAATCTGTGTGGCGTACGAAAAGAACGGACAGAAGGTTTACGACTTCCCCTCGGATATTTCCGAGCTTGCCGACTGCAAACCCGTATACGAAGAGTACGACGGTTGGACGGAAGATATCACCAAAGCCAAGAGCGTGAAAGACTTACCCAAAGCCGCCGTTGCGTACTTGCGCGCTATCGAAAAGCTGATCGACTGCCCCATCAAAATGGTGGGCGTAGGGCCCGACCGCACGCAAAACTTTATGCTCTAACGCACCCATTGTGGTAGCGCATAGCACACTTCGAAACTTGGTTTCAAAAAGCACTGCTTTGTCTCAGCAGTGCTTTTCTTTATGCGCCCTCTCTTTCCCCTTCTCGCAAGATTTGTCCCGCCGCTTGCCCTCTATCGTTTTTGCATTAAAAACCCGTTAAAACGCTTTTAAACGCCGCAAACGCAATATTTTATGGGAGAAGCTTGCTTTTTGATTGTATTGTTACTATAATACATTATGATAAACAGTAATTTTGACGGTGAATTATATATGAAAATAAAGCAATTGAGCTACGATTTTTCTGTATGTAAAGTTGAAGATTATTCAAAAGTAAACTTTAACAGTAAATATTATTTTATCGGAAAGACAGATGAGGAAAACTCTCTGGTTTGCATTACGCAGGATATTCCGTCGAACGCGATTACGCATGATGATAATTGGAAAGGAGTCGAAATACAAGGAGTCTTAGACTTTTCTTTAATAGGAATACTTTCCAAAATTTTATCACTTTTGGCGGAAAATGGGATAGGAATATTCGCCGTATCCACCTATAACACAGATTATATATTCACAAAAAAAGAACATTTCCAAAATGCATTAAAGGTGCTTACCGATGCAGGTTATGAAATTTTATAATTATCAAATATTAAACGGAGAAATTTCAATTTGTCGTCGTAAAACAAACAGCCCGCTACGCTTCGCAAAGGAAGATAGCGGGTTGTTTCTTTCTTCTTATTCTAAACGATTATTGTTTGTCGCTTTCGCGTTTTTGGTCGGCGTACGTTTTGCATGCCTTTATAAACGCCGTGATCAGCGGATGCGGGCAGAGCGGGCGCGACTTGAATTCGGGACGGAACATGACGCCGATATAGAACGGGTGCGTGGGCAATTCGTACGCTTCGTACACTTTCCCCGATTGCGCTTTGCCCGAGAACACCAAGCCCGCTTTTTCGATTTGTTTAGCGAGCGCGGGATTGAACTCGTACTTATGGCGGTGACGCTCGGAGATTTCGTCCTTGCCGTAGATTTCTTTCAAGCGCGAGCCGGTCTTTAAGAGCGTCGTATATGCGCCGCAACGGAATCTAGGCGCCTCGTAGAGCGAATACACCACGGGGTATTGCGGTTTGCGGTCGAACTCGGTGCTGTTTGCCTTTTCCATGCCGCACACGTTGCGGCTGTATTCCACGAGACCCGCTTGCGCGCCCATGCCGATCATGAGCACGGGAACGCCCTTTTCGCGGGCATATTTGGCGGTATTAACTTTACCTTCAAAGCCGCGCTCGCCGAAGCCTGCGGGAATCACGATACCGTCGAGGTTTTGTAGTCTGCTCGTAGAGGTAGCATTGATCTTCTCGCTCGATATCCAGACGATTTCCACGCCCGTATCGAGGTCCACGCCGCTGTGGTCGAGCGTTTCCACTAAGGACACGTAGGCGTTATGCGAATCGACGTAC
>JAIEBL010000353.1 GCA_029069015.1 Clostridiales bacterium | reverse complement strand
CGCGCCCGCCACCCCGCCCGCGAGCACACCGCCCGAAACCGGTAATACGGGCAAAAGCGAGAACGTACCGCTTATGGCATACACTACGGCGCTCGCAATCGAAACGGGCAAAATGACCAGAATCGCCGTTGCATGCGCCTGTTTCGTAGGTACGCCGATGACTTTTTCCAAAAGCGGCACGCAGAGCATGCCCCCGCCGCCGCCGAAAAATCCGTTGATAAATCCGATCACGAGCCCGCCGCCTGCTTGCAGGACGGGCAAAAATACTTTTTTCACGTTTCACCGACCTTTATTTTATTTTTGCCCAATCGCACGGCGTATACTCCCGCACGATCCGATTTTTTTCGCAAAAAGGGATTAGGTCGTAAAAAAGCGTGTTTTTACCCGCTTATCGTCATAAAAAATAATTTCCAATTTCCGCCAAAAAATCAAAATACCTGCGTAAAACATTTGCAAAAACCAAGTGAATAAGGTATAATTATATAATGTATATGCTATGGCGATTTTTGACGGCCTGCGCATATCTCTTCCAATGAATCAAATACTACGCGTAAAGGTGAAAAGATGGTGAAAACTCTGAAAAACAAAGCAATGCGTGCTCTTTCCGTTTTTGTTTGTTTTGCGCTTGCGCTCGGCGTATTCGCAGCGGTTCTTTCGTTGCGAGGCTCGATAGCCTATGCCGACGACGCAATCGATTATACGAACTTTAAAACCGAAGCGATCAGCATAACGAACAACCAGTTCTCGAGCAGCACGGGTTCTGCGCCTAAAACTCCCAGCGGTTGGACGGCGGGCGGCATCGGCGAAAGCGGTGCAGGCGGCGCATTCGGCGGCATTCTGGAATTGGACAATTATCAAGCCAATAAAGAAAGCTATAAAATCGATACGTTCGCGCCCTCGGACGCGCCCAACTCCCCCTTCGGTCCGAGCAGCTCGTATGAGGGCACGAACCGTAACGTCCTACTCGTAAACGTACCCGAATCCAATTCGCAAGGTACGGCGTACGGCTACACTTCATCGAACATTTCGCTGACCGCAAACCGCTATTATCACATCACGGTTTGGGTACGCACCTGCGACTTTACGCAAAGAAATGCAAACGGCGGCGCAGCGATTCGTCTGAACGGTTTGGACGACGACGTAGCGTTTAACAACATCAACACCGTTACGGGGCTCACCTCTTTTACGGCCGCGAACAACTACGGTTGGGAACAATACGAATTCTATATTGCCACCGCTTCCTATGCGGCGCAAACGATAACGATCAGCCTGCAAGTAGGCGACCGCTACACGGACGCAAACGACAGCACCAAAAATTTGTACAAACCCGCTACGGGCTACGCGCTGTTCGATAACGTGCAAGCTTATCAGATCTCCCCCGCCGAATTCCTCAACGCGCAAACCGCGCAAAATACGCAGGCATCGGACAACACCATCGTTAAAGACTATTCGTCCAAAACCTCTGCGCACTTCGCGGAAATCGAAAACCTTGATTTCACCCAAGACCTTCTCGGTTGGGATCGCGTCGTCGGAAAGAATTCGGACGTCACCGGTATTTCCACGGGCGTATACAACGGTTACATCGCATTTTCGGAAGACAATGAATTTTTCCTTACGTCCGACCCCGTTTCGTCGCTCGGTAAATACTCGAAAGACAGCAATATTCTGGTGATTTCTTCTTATACGAGCAAATCGTCCAAAAAGAACGTTGCGGCAGGATACAGCACGCAGAAGTTCGTTCTCGAACGCTACCACTACTACCGCCTGTCGGTATGGGTAAAGACGCAGGACGTTTCGGGCGGCAACGGCGCAACCTTTGCGCTTTCGGTCATTCGGAACGAAAACGATGAAGAGTACGAAGGCAGCAATCTCTACTCCACCATCACCTCTTGCACGGGCGAAAGCGACAACCGCGCACGCGGCGGCTTTAAAGAATATGCGTTCTACGTAAAAGGCTCCGTCTACGACGACTACCAAGCCAGCGTGGAATGCATGCTCGGTACGGAAGGCAACGAGAGTAGCGGCATTGCTATGTTTGATAATATTACGCTCGAAGAAATCACGCCCGCGCAATATACGGCAAACAGCAGCAACGGCACGGTCGTCAATCTCGATACCGACGGCAGCGGCATCACCTACCCCACCACGGGCATCACCAACGGCGTGTTCTACGACGCTTCTTACGAGATCAACAAAATAGAAGATTTTGCATATCCGCTTGCACCTGCAAATTGGACGCAATACAACGCCGAAACGGCGGGCACGCTCGGCTATGCCAACGATGCGGTAGATCTTGACACGTGCATCAGCGGTATCATCCCCACCGACAGAGATACCTTCAATGCCTATCAAGATAAGTTCGGCACAGGATCGCGCAATCCCCATTCTCAGTACAGCAGCGCTCTGATGCTGTACAGCGAAAACGATACGGCATACGGCTACCGCTCCTCTGCGTTTACCGTCACCGCCGATACGGTAGGCAAAGTCACCGTACGTTTGGATGCGGCTGACCTTGAAGGATACGGCGCAAGCCTCGTGCTTAAAAGCGGAGATTCCGTCATTGCAACGATTGAAAAAATCAAACACGAAGACACGGGCTTCAAAACCTACACATTCTATATCGAAGCGTCGGACAGCGACGTCAGTCTGACGGTTGAAATTTGGATGGGCATGCAGGATCGGCAGAAAAATCTGACGAAGCTTGCAAAAGGTCATTTATACGTGGAAAGCGTTTCGTACGCCTCGGTTGAAGACATCAAAGACGGCGATACCGTTTTAAAGTCGGCAGCCGAACAGTTCAAGGAATTCAAGAAAGCCATCGAAGACGCGAAGCATACGGATCTTATGCTAACCGAAGCCGCGTATTCCTATAAAACGATCGACTTCTCGTCGTACGATTACTACGACACGAGCGATCTGAAACACCCGTACGACTGGACGCTCAACGTAGTCGGCGGTGAAAACGAAACCGTACACTACGGCATATTCGACGCCTCGAAGCGCCCCGCCTACGTGCCCGATTCGTTCACGAACACCCAAGGCGCGACCGATAACGGCGTACTGCTTCTGTTCAACGCAGCCCCCGCTTACTCGCAACTTACCTACAACGGTTCGATTACGTTGAAAGCGGACAACTACTACAAGGTAGACGTTGCGGTAAAAGTTAAGATCCCTCAGCAGGATAACAAGAACGCCGTAGGCGCAAAAATCATGCTTCTGAAAGACGGCAGCGCCACGAAGTACGTTTTCAAAGACATCTTCGATACGACGGAAAAGCACGACGATACCGTCACGGACGAATTCCGCACCTATACGTTCTATATTAAAGCGGGCGGCGAAGACTCCACCCTTTCGCTCAGATTGTCTATCGGCGACACTGCGCAATCCAAATGGTGCAGCGGACAAGTATACGTGAACAAAATCACCTATACGGATATCACCAACGTGACCTACGACGACGCGATCAGCCAAATCGACAACGGCAACCTATCCTACGCGCAGAGCGCGGAAATGAGTGATGCGGCGCCCGTAGAAGACGAAGAACCGGCGAGCGAAGCAGAACCCGCAAAGAATGAACTGAGTTGGTGGCTGATTCCCTCCATCCTCTTCGCTATAGCTATTGTGATTGCAGTCGTCGGCTTCTTTATTCGTAAGCTCCTGGAGCGTGGCAGCAAGAAGAAAGGCGTCGTGGAAAAGACGGTTTCGTACGACCGCAGAAATACGCTGAACGCTACGCATAACGAGAACGCAGACGAAGAAGACAAGATAAGCGACGTTGAACCTGTTGACGAAAGCTACAATTCGTTCGACGACGATAAAACGGTTGAGCC
>JAIEBL010000352.1 GCA_029069015.1 Clostridiales bacterium | reverse complement strand
ATTCGCAAAGCGTCGATTGCGCCAGCCAGTTACTGCCGATGGCTTGCGCTCCATTCCAAAATCCGCCGTGCAAGACAATGCTGCCGATTTTGAGAAAGTCCGCTGCGCGAAAATTGATGCCGCTCTCCATTTTCTCGAAGCCGTGTTTTTTGCTGTCTAAGCTCCAAGACGCGTCATGTTCCGCGCCGATTTTCTGCCATATCTCTTGCTCGAAAAACCGGGAAACGCTGACACCCGTGCTTCGCTCCAAAATAATGCCGAGCAGCAACGGATGGTAGTTGTTATAGTGGAATTTGCCGCCGTATTTACTCGTCAGCTTCGTGTGCGACAACGCAAGCGTTCTGAGATCGTCGTGCCAATACGTCAAGCTATCGTCGCCGAACCATAAAAACTTGTCTTCGTCGTACGCGATGTCCGACCGCATGAGCAGCAAGTCTTCGATGGTCGTCTTACCGATTGCCTTGCCCGCAAATTCGGGTATGTAGTTCTCTATCGGCTCGCCTACGCTTTCTATGCACCCGTTTTCTATCGCCTTCCCTACAAGAAGCGACACCACCGATTTTGCCATGGAAAACGAAGTGTTGACCGAATTTTCGTCGTAGCCGTTTGCGTACTGCTCGTAGACGATTTTGTCGTTTCGAACGATGATAAACGAAGTCGTCTTCGTGGCTTTCACAAATTCCCGCAAAGCCTTTTGCTTGCCCTTATGCTGCACCGTAATGCCGTCGAGCTCGTCGTTGATTTCCTTTTGGTAGACGTAGGGCTTCCCGCTCTTCTTTATTTCGCGCGAGGGAAATATTTTATAATCCGTAACGCTCGAATCCCAATGCGCCAGCGCCCTGCCCAAAAACCTCGGCGAGTACATGCACATCGTCACCACGCACAAAATGAGAAACGCCGAAAAAAGCGCGCAAATCGGCATCAGCACACCCACGAGAACTTTTTTCTTCGCACTCCTCTTCCCTTCCATACGCTATCAGTATATCAAACCCGAACGGTTTTTTCAAGTATTGTTTTTTTTCGATTTGCAAGTGAGCGACAGCGCACACGACCAACCTTACTTCCCCTTTTTGCACGGCATGACCACAATGCCCTCTTCCGTTTCGACGCCGCGCTTTTTGTCGTACGACGGAACGACGATAAACGCCACTTCGTCGCCCACTTTGAGAAAATCACTCTTGCCGAAAAAGTTCTTGCCGCGGAAAAGATACGACTTATCCGCCTGTATGAGCCCGCCCGCTTTGTTGGGAAAGAGCCGCGTGACCTTGCCCTGCTTGTACCCCATCAGCAAATACAGCTTTCTGATCCAAGCGTCCCTAAGCCGCACAAAGGTCACTTCGCGGTCGGCAACGATTTTCCGATTCAGCCGATCGAGCACCGTCCAGCCGTTCTTTACGCGGATTTGCCGCGCAAACAAATAGTTGTCTTGCGCGAGCTCTTCCTCCTTGCGCGCATGGAACAAATCGCCGAGCGACTCGATCAAAGACACTTTCATTTTCTCGGGGTCTTTGGTGCACGCCGCGCGCAGCATGTATGCAAGGGCAAGTTCGGGTCGGTTCTGCTTATAGTACAGCTTCCCGATTTCGTACAGCAAAAACCATTTATCGCTTACGGCAACGAGTTTTTCGAGCTTTTTGATTGCCTCGTCGGTGTTGCCGAGCGCCTGCAAAGCGATTGCAATCTTGCGCGCGAACCACACGTCGTTGCTGTAATGAAACCGATTGAGTGCTTCCATCGCCTCGTTGCAACACACGATACATTCCTCGTACCGTTTGGCGCCGAGCAGCGCGTCCGACTTCAATTTATAGTAAATTTCTTTCTGTGAAGCGTTTTCGCGGGTCTTTCCCGTAGAATCCGTGTATTGATACGCGTCCGCCGATAAAAGCGCGGGATCGAGACAATCCAGCACGCGCAGGGCTTTCTCGCTATCGACGGCGGCACTTGTTCTGGCAAGCTGGCCTAAAACGGTTAGCACGCAGAACGGAAAGGATGGGACGCCGCCCGCGCTATCCTTAATCAATGCATGCAGCAAAAGCACCTTATCCAAAACGACCGCCGCGTACGGATAATTCGCCTGCCGCACGGTCTTTATGTATTTATCGTTGACGACCCACGCGTAGAGGATTTTCATATACGCAAACGCCCGCGCCTGTTCGGGCGGCAACTCTTTATCTTTAAAATCGGAATATACGCTTTCGCAAACGCGCTCTGCTTCATCCAACCTGTTCAACCGCCGCAAACAATTTGCATACTGATGCGCATCCCATAACCATTGTGTTTTCGGGAAAGCGTCCCAAAGCTGCTCGCAAAGCGGCAACGCCTCTTCGCACGCACTTTGCGAAGGCGTCTGCTCGCGCAACATCTTCTTCGTGGCAATCCTTATTTCACCGATATCCATATCTTTATCTGAAGAGGTGTAGAAGTTATTTAAAATTTACAATATTTTCTTTGCATTCGTTGTCCACAAAACTCATTTAATGCCATAAAAGACTTTCAGTTCTCTTTCAAGTGCATCTTTCAATTCTTGCACCCCATTGCCCGCGTTTTTATAAGGAATCATTTTATAATGTTGGACATCAAATTTAGCGGGAGCAAACGGCTCATCGGGGTTGCTCGGGTTACTAATAAGATATAGTACTTTAACCGAATCTCCTAATTGTGACCGTAGTAAACCTTGCGCATAACCTACTTCATAATACACATTAGCATTTTGATCTGTCAGATCAGCTATAAGCAGTCCCGCGTTTTGAATTTGCTCTAATATTTCATCGACAATATCGTATGAGTAGCCAGTAATTTGTTTGTCTATACGAATAGGCGGCGATAATTCTATATCATAAGCGCTATTCAGGTTTTCTACAGCGTCTTTAATTGCCTCATAAACAAAATCCAATTCAGGTTTAAATGGCATAGCTACAAAAATCTGTTTTTGGCGAATTTCGTAAATACTGTCGAACACTTTTATTACTGTATCATATACACATCT